>JAJISE010000009.1 GCA_022848865.1 Candidatus Thermoplasmatota archaeon
AGTCGGCACCGCGCTCCTCGACCACCTCTCCTACAAAGACGTCCCCGACCTTTGTCCGCCATATCTTCGCTCCAGAGAGTATGTCATCGAGTACCATCGACCCGTTTATGGGGACCACGAGAGAGTTCTTCACTTCCTCCTTCGCGAATACCGGGAGTAAGGCTTCTCCGCCAGCGTAGTTGCCCTTTTCGTCGACGGCGACCATTCTGTCTCCGTCGCCGTCATGTGCGATTCCCAGGTCAGCGTTCTTTGAGCGAACCGCCTCTTTCAATGCTGCCAGATTCTTCTCAACTGGCTCCGAGCCCCTGCTCCGAAATCGCCCGTCGGGTTTGCAGTTAAGAGGGATGACCTCGCACCCCATTCTCTCGAGCACTTGTGGCGAGATCTCTGCAGTCGCGCCCCCGCCGCAATCGACAACAACGCGAACCGTCGACTCAGGAACATGATCCAGGATGGAATCGATGTGATCAGCAATCGCGTTCTCCAGCACGTCGATCCTTCCCACTCTGTCCCAAGTCGTCTTGACAAAGCTTCCCTGCTCAATCCGACTCTCGATTCCCGCCCTTTGAACGGAAACGAAGGAGAGCCCATTCGGGTTCCAAAGCTTGACCCCATTGTACTCTGGCGGGTTGTGCGAGGCGGTTATCATCGCTCCGCAGGCGTGGTTCCTGCCCGCCCAAGCGAGCGTTGGCGTAGAGACCATTCCCGCCAAAGAGCAGTCGCGTCCCGCAGAAAGGAGGCCAGAGACGAGAGCACACTCCAGCATCTCGCTCGAGGTCCTGGGATCGTGGCCCACGACGCAATCCTCGTACTCCGCGCCGATGGCCCGCCCAATGTCGCGAAAAAGCTCGATGGTGATCTCCTCGCCGACCCTCCCGCGAATCCCAGAGGTCCCGAACAAGCCCATGGGTCCCTATCATACTTCATGTAGTTATTCTTATTCGTTTTGCCCTTCAGAACGCCTCCAGAGACTGTCTGGCTCGAAAAAGCTTTTATATGGATTATATGATTACCACCTGGCCATAGGCCAGATATGTGACCGAAAGATTCGGAGGGCATACAATGGTGATGGAAGCAATAACACCCGATAGCGCAAAGAACATAGCGAAGAAGAAGGGACTGAAGCCGGGAAGAGTAAAAGGAACGGATGGCATCCAGTTCACGAAGGGAAGGAACGCCCGCCTAGAGATCATAACCTGGGACGAGTTCGAGAGTACGCTGAGCAAAAGGAAGCTCCAGGTCTACGAGTCCGGCGGCTGGATGAAGATAATGAAGAAGAAGAGATAATCCTCTTCTATTCCCAGCGCACAATCTTTTTGTTCGCAGCCGTGTTAGAGTGAACGCTCTATGCGGAGGTAACCAAGTCTGGTCAACGGTGCTAGATTCAGGGTCTAGTCTCGCAGGAGTTCCGGGGTTCGAATCCTCGCCTCCGCATTCTCCTGATGCTAGATTCCTGTGCGCAAATGTCGTCATCTTCACTCGGCGAGCGGGAAGTTTTCTATAGTCGTGGTCAGTTCGATTTCTGATGAGGGGGAAGAGACCGGCTCGAAGACCGGGGGCGCCGAGGAATCTGCCTCCAGATTTCCCAACTGACCCCGAACTCTACGGTGACCCAGAGAACTGGAAATACCCGCTAGACACGCCCAGAAGGGCAAAGCTCGCCCGCCGATTCTTCAGCATGGAAAGGAGCCGCCGGAGATACTCGGAGGAGGAGCGGGCCTACATCGACAGCAGGATCGACTCGGCTCTGGAGAGATTCGGTATAGACTCGGAGGAGTACGGTGGTTCCGTCAAGGACTCCGAGCGCGTCCCTGACGTCGTCTTCCCCGATGATGTGGACGCGGACGCTCTCACGCTGGACGATCTCTTGCTGCATTTCGTGGGAGAGAAGAGGATGGAGAGCTCAAGGGACATTCCCCACGAAAGGATTGAGATTGAGAAGGTGACTGACGAGTACATCGTTGCGAGGGTGAAGGAGTACCTCGTCAAGGTCGACATCGGATCGAGGGTGTTCGCCCACGACTGCGGAGACTGGATAGCCTGGATGTCGAAGAAGCTCATGTGCAAGCACGTTGCCAGACTTCTGGGGACGATCGATCCACAGGTCGCCGTGGAAATCCTCCGAGACCTCTACACGAGCAAGGGTGAGTGGACTTTCTCATCGAAGCCGAGGGAGATATTCGCATGACGTGCCTACGCTCAGGAACCTTTTAGTGCGAGAAAGCCGTTTGGTGAGGTTGATAGGATGATGGAACTCGAGAAACTCGATGTGACGCTCAACATGAGCAGGAATGTGGAAGTGATAGAAGCGGCGATAGAATCCACCGGTCTTAGCATGGATCCTTCGGGAAACCCGACTGTACAGGATGTCGCTACCAGTCGAAACGTGCTCCAGTTAATCGATGTGAAGGTGAAGGAGGCCGAGGAGTACTTCTGGCGCCCGCTCGATTCTCCCGAGGTCTACAAGAGACTGACGGACCTTGCTGTCGCAGTTGGTGACACCGGGATGGCGAGGGGCTACGAGATCATGATGAGAACGATAGAGGCGAACGACTTGGAGTTCCTTGGACGGATGTCCAGGTTCTACGGTAACAACAAGAAGGCTCTCGGATACTACACGAGGGCACTGGAGCTCGCTCCGGACCATCCGTTGGCGGGACCGGATGCCGAGAAGGCGTCCAAGGCGGTGGACAAGGCATCTGGAGAGCTGGAGAGGGCTCAGAGGACGCTCGGGTCCAATCCCGAGGACAAGAAGGCCTGGTACAGGCAGGCGGTCGCCTACATGAACCTCGACAAGGTAGACGAGGCTATCGAGTCATATCACAGGACGACCGAGCTAGACCCAGAGGACGCGGATGCATGGGCAAAGAAGGGAACAGCCTTGCTCAGCCTCGAGAGGTACGATGAGGCGCGACCCCTGCTGGAGAAGGCCCTGGAGCTGAAGCCGAACTCCCTGACAGCCAAGAGGGGGCTGAACTACCTCAGATACTTCACGACGGGCGTGGCGACCGACCTGGACTGACGCTACTCCGTGAAGGGATTCCCCCAGGAGTCCAGGAAGAAGTCATCGTCGATGGGATCCCGTTCTGGCCTTTCTGGCTCGATTTCCCTCTGTTTCTCCGAGAGAAGGCTATCATCGTCACCCTGATGGGCGCAGACGATCAGGGTGATGACAACGTAGTCTTCAGGAATGCCGAGCGCCTTCTTGACTGCCTCGGGGTCATAGCCGGCGATGGGATGGGCGATGAGATTCAGTTCCACGGCTCGCAGGATCAGTTGACTGACGGATAGTCCGCAGTCGAAGAGGAAGTAGTCGCGCCCGTCGGAGAGCTTGCAGTCATCATCCCGCCTGGCGGCAACAGCGATTATCAAGGGTGCCCTCGTGGCCCAGTTGTTCCCGCCCGGCAGGGCATCCTTCACCGCGGACAGGGCAGGCTCAGCCTGCGCGAAGATGAATCGCCAGGGCTGATTGTTGAAGCAGGACGGTGCGAGTCGCGCGGCCTCGACCAGGGAGTTGACTGCTTCATTTCCTATCGAACGGTCGCTGAGAACCCTCAGGGCTCTCCTTGCGCGTATGGCATCTGCAACATCCATCTGAACACCTCATTGGCGGTATGCCCGGCTCCGTAGAAAAGCTTTCATCCTGCTCATATCAGGTCAGAATGGAGTAGAGATCGATGCTCATCTTGGCGGCCGCAAGGAATATCACGATGATGAAAATGAGAGCGACCATCCTGCTCTTGAGCTTCTCCAGCCCCCACCTTGACCCCACGAAGGCGCCGACGAAGACGAAGGGCCAGAGTAGGAATATGAGATTGAAGTCTATCGGCTCCGGGGTTCCAAGGAAGAGATATGTCATGAACCCAAAAGCGCCTGTGAATATGATCATGAGGCTCGATGTTCCGATTGCTCTTCTCGCCCCCCGCCCGAGGACATACTCCATCAGCGGGACGTTGATCAATCCCCCGCCGATTCCGAGACTGCCCGATGTGAACCCTGACGCGAGCGTTCCGGTAGAGCTGGCAATCCTTCGCGGTCTGGTGAGTTTCGAGTCGTCGTCGGCGTCCTCGTCCCTGGTCTCCCGGATCCAGTCCCTGAGCATTTTCGAGGACATGAGCAGAATGACCGCAATGAAGACGGAGTAGAAGATCTCCTTGGGCACGTTGAGATTGAAGAGAACGCCAAGAACCGCGCCAATCAGGGCTCCAGAGAGAAGCATGAGGGCGAGGTTGAAATCGACCAGCCCCTTTCTCCGATGGTTGATCGTGGCGGAGAGCGCTGTGGCGACCGTGAACGTCAGAGATATCGGGACGACGACCTCCTTCACGTATGGCGTGAAGGAGAGAAGGATGGGGACGTAGAGGAGCCCGCCGCCCAGGCCGAGGTTCGAGTAGACGAAGGCGACGCCAAAGACCATGACTATCAGGAGAGCGATGGTCCAGAAGTCCATCGGGCGGGAATGTGTGTGACGCCTATTAAACTACCGAGAAGGATATTAGCGGTGGCGTGCATGAGGAGGATGAATGACCAGGTTCCTGATCAGGTATGGCGAGATAGCCCTGAAAGGCGATTGGGTTAGGAAGAAGTTCCAGGACAAGCTGGTCGCCAACATCCAGGACTACTTCCTTCACGAGCGCATCCAGTGCATGATGAGGTCGGAGCGCGGAAGGATCTTTCTGGACACGGACGAGATCCCGCGAGCCTCGGATTTACTGAGCAGGATATTCGGGATCACTTCCTTCAGCGCCGTGGAGACTACGAGCTCCGACATGAAGGACGTGGCGCAACTCGCCGCTGAACAGTTCGGCACCAAACTCAAGCGGGGAACCAGTTTCGCGGTGAGGGCCAGGAGATCTGGGAACCATAAGTACACGAGTCCAGAATTGGCGGGCTATGTGGGCGGTGCAATGCAATCGGCGTTCGAGGACCTGGCGGTGGACTTGAGCAATCCGGATCTTGAGATCTTCATCGAGGTCAGAGGGAAGGAGGCCTACGTTTTTGGCGGGAGGACGCCGGGACCGGGCGGGATGCCCATGGGCACCCAGGGCACCGTTCTCGCAGCCGTGTTCTCCGACGAGGGCGTGGCCGGAGCGTGGCTCATGATGAAGAGAGGGTGCAAGGTTCACATCGCCCACTCCGATCAGCAGGATAATGTTGAACCGCTCAAGAAGTGGGATATCCGTTTGATGACCCACCGCCTCAATGATGCGTCCGAGCTGGATTCCATAGTGAAGGAGACCGGCTCCCAGGGTTTCGTGACGGTCTGGCGGGAGAGGAGGCGCTCCGTGCCGACCAAGAACGTCCCTGTCTTCTACCCGACGATCGGGTTGACACAAAAGGAGTTGGATGACCTTCTGCGGAGGATTGGAAGCTAGCCTACTTCCCCTTGTTGTCGTGAGCTTTCAAGGACGGGCGGATCTTCTCCGCACCCTTGCCCTTCTTCCTCAGTCCGCGACCCTTCTTTCCGGCCGATGTCAGACCCCGGTAGACCCTGCGCTTGTGAGGAGGATTTCCTATCCACGAGATCTTTGGGTCGCTTTTTATCACGGGATGATGCGGGTCGACCAGAATGACTTCATAGTACTTGCTCATCCCGTCCTCACCCACCCAGTAGGAGTTTAGAACCTCCAGGTTCGGGTGCCTCTTGGCGGTCCTTTCCTCGGCTATCCTCTGGATGCTCTTTGCCATCGTGATTTTCTTCAAGCCTTTCCTCTTGGGCCTTCGACCGCCCTTGATGGTGTGCTTTCGCAAGCCTCCTCTCCTAACTCTCGCCCGCACGATGACGTAGCCCTGCTTCGCCTTGTACCCGAGGGCCCGGGCGCGGTCAATCCTCGTGGGCCTCTCGACCCTCTGGAAGGAGGGACCTTTCCTCCACTCGATCATCCTGCGCCACTGCAATTCCTTGACGTAGCTGGCGTCAGGGTCCTTCCAAGCATCTCTTACAAAATGATACATGCTCCGGGTCTCAGCGGATTCTTCCGCTTCCCCTTCTTCGGTTTTCTCGTTCATTCACTGCCCTCCTGGGCGTTTGTGGATTCACCTTTCGGCACATCTCCGGCGAGATCTTCTCTCGCGACTTGGGCGCTGTAAGGATTCACCTCGTATAAATGGCTTTGCCGAGCCGGTTCACATGAAGTCCTTCAGGGTGAGTTTCTTCTCTGTCTTCTTCACCCTTGTCTCGTCCCTCCTCTTCGAGTCGAATTCGTCGCGGAACAGGGTGACCTGCTGACTTCCCGCCAAAAGGCTCTTATCGTCCCATCCGAAGACTTCCGTGACGTAGGCGAGCGTGTGCGCCAGCCTGCGAGCGTAGTAGTTCCAATCAGGCGATCCATCGAACTCCCTGCCGCTGACGTACGGGTGGATCCGCTGCGGCGATTTCTTCGCGTCTGTGACTATCCAGGAGACCTTCATTCCGGGAACGACCTCGTAGCCCCACTTCTTCAACTTGCGCGCCGCTTGGACGTTCGGAAGCGCATCTGGAGTGACGTAGTCCTTCTCGGCCTTCACGGATCTCGATATGACCAGTTTCTCATGGGACACCTTTCCCTCCTTGGTGTCGGCAACGAGGTCCCTTGCGATGCGGACCGCACCGTCTATGTCATCCTCCATCATCCGCTCGAAGAGCATTGCCTGCCCCTCGCTCTGAAGATCGAAGGCATCCGTCCTCCTGAGCTCGTAACCGCGAACGAGAAGGTCCTCCTCTGGCCACAGGACCTTGCCGACATATCTCTTCTTCCTCCCGTGAGAGAAGAACGGGTCCATGACCTTCTCGAATTCAAGAATCGCCCCGCCCTTTGAGAACCTCTTGGCGATTTCCTGCCCCATCTTCACGGCGCCATCCAAACTCTCCTCGGGTGACTGGAAGAACACGCTGTCCGTGTCACCGTAGATCACGCTGATGTCCTCGTCCTCGAGCTGGGAGATCAGGGCCTTGGTGTTCTCTCTGGCAATCGCGGTTATGGTAGCACCGATCTTGGGATTGGTGAACCTGTAGAAGCTCGATGCGAAGACGCCGTAGAACGCGTTCATCAGGATCTTGATGGCGTTCTGCAATCCGTTGTAGTACTTCCTCTTCTCCCCTTTGGCTTCCTTCATGAGGGCCTTCGCTTCGTCACGTTCCTCCATCAGGTCGCTGAGGATTTTTGGCAGAAGGCCTGGTTTCTGGTCTTTGCTCAGGAACCTCTCCCCTGTGGGACTTGAGAATGTCCCCTCCTCGGAGAGTGTCGTGAAGCAGATGTTGTTGGCGATGATCAGATTCGGATACATCGCCTTGAAGTCAAGGACGCAGACCCAGTGGTACAGCCCGGACGGGATTGTGTGAACGTAGCCGCCCTCTATGGACTCCCCTTTGCGACCCTGGCGGGTCATCGGTACTCCCACGCCCGCGCGATCGGCGGCCCTGATGAGCAAGGAGTCTATCAGCGATGATGTCCTCCCGTTCAGGACGTAATCGACCGGAAGCTTGGAGACCGCCCCAAGGTCCATCGATTTCTCCAGGATGGCTATGTCCTCCAAGATGCGAAGTGCGAGCTCGGCGTCCTTCTTGCAGTACCGGATCACCCGGTCCTTGTCCCTCTTCCACTCCTCATCTATCTTGGTTGGATCGACGTCCTTCTTCCCTTCCCCGAGAACAAGCTTCGCCACGTGGTCGAGCGTCTCTTGCTTCGGCCGCAGCTCCCTTTTGGCGTTCCACCACGCATCAGCGACTATTCGGCCGTAGATTCGCCAGAACCGTCCGCCGCCCTCCCGCATACGGATCTCATTTCTTGAGAGGTGAAGGTCGGGGATGCCGTTCTTCCTGGCTCTCTCGAGAAGAACCGGTATGTCGTACCCATCGATGTTGTATCCGGTGATCACGTCGGGGTCCTTCTCTTTCACGTAGTTCACAAAGCCCTCGATCATCTCCTTCTCCGGGCCTTCGAAGCACTTCTCATGGAGCTCGCCGTTCTCCCTCAGGGCACAGCATATCGTGAATATCGTCCCGTCCTTGATGCTGTTCTCGATGTCGAAGCTCAGAATCGTCAGGCGGGGACTGAACGGTTCGATCTGCCCGAACGTCTCGGCCTTGACAACGATATCCGTGCTGTAAGGACCCTCCACCTCTTCTCCCTCAATCCTCACGCATGAACCCAGGTCCTGATCGAAGATGAAGCGGAGTGCGAATGGTATGTCAGCCGCCAGAACGCGACAATGGCTTTTCGCTCGCGTCCTGTATTCGGGCGTTCTCCGGGGCAATCGCAGGAAGACCTTCTTGCAGTCCCTCGTCTCGCCGTCGGTCCAGAGCTGCACGTCCTCCATTCTCCTGACCTCGGGATCGCGTTCGAAGTCGTCAACGAGAACCTTGGGCGGCTCGACTATGTAGAAGTAGGGATGGAACCCTTCGACCCTTATGGATATGGACATATCATCACGAGTCTTCCCGAAAAGTTCGACGACGACCCCCTCACCCTCTTCTTTGTAGGAGGCGTTGAGCAGTCTGACATCCCAGCTTCCCATCTTACGCCCTTGCCGCTATCGTGATGATGTCTCCATCCTTCAGCTCGTGATCGGCACCGAGAACCCTCTTGGTTCTGCCATCAATAGCACGAATGAAGTTGTCTCCGAGGTCTGTATGCACCTCGTATGCTAAATCCTTTGCATTGCTGCCCCGGGGAAGAAGGTAGGCATCGGGCAGCGCTCGACCGTCCTTGTCGGTCCACTTGTTCTCATCCTCGACCGGGTAGACGACTATCATGTCCAGAAGATTGAACACGGCCTCCTCCACGCATTTCTGGATCCCGGTGCTGCCGAATTTCTTCAAGACATTGCTCATGAATTCCAAACCCTTGAGCTGCTCGGCGTTCAGCCCGCTCTCATCCAGAATCTCGAAGTGATCGTCTCCCACTCCGTACGAGATTAGGTCTGATTTCGCCGCGCGCCGAAGGGCAAGCTCCGCTTCCGCGGATGTCGGAACAACTATCTTGTCATCCAGGGATTCCAGCCTCTTGATGTTCCCATCCGGGGCGACATCGCACTTGTTGGCGGCGACTATCATGGGTTTGCCGACCGTGCGAAGGTTGTCCGCGAGTCTGAGAATGTCGTCCTCGGACCAGTTCATTGGCGTCTCATCGGTCTCCATCCGTCTAAGCGAGTCCAGGACCATTGCATCGGTGAATCCCAGACCGGTCATCCTCTCCTGGATCGCCTTCTCAACCTTTAGTCCGTCCAGCTGGACCTGCCTGACGACCTTCTTCCATCCTTTCTCCAGGATGCTCCTTATCCACTGAGAGATCTCGGTGTCCAGGAACTGCACATCGGACAGGGGGTCGTGGGTACCCGACTGAACTATGTTCCCCTCGTGGTCCGTGCCGCCACTGGCATCAACGATATGAATCAGGGCCTTCGCCTGTCTGAGGTCGTCCAAGAACTTGTTGCCGAGTCCCCGGCCTTTGTGAGCGTCCGGAACGAGACCTGCAACGTCCAGCATCTCGACGGGCACAAGCCGGGTCCCGTTTTCGCAAGGGGCGTTGTTCGGGTTGCACTCGACTCCCAGCTCCTCGTGGGGACACTTCGCCCTCACATAAGTGACTCCTCTGTTCGCTTCGATCGTCGTGAAGGGGTAGTCCGCGATTTCGGCGGGAGCTAGAGTTGCTGCGGAAAAGAAGGTCGATTTCCCGACGTTTGGCTTCCCTACAATCCCAATTTCCATCGGAGTAATGACTACTTCTTTCTCCGCCTTAAAGCTATGGGTACCAGGAGGGTGAAAGCGATGGGTGCGAGGATGTCGTGGAACTCTGGGATTCTCTCGAAATCGATGTCATAGTTCGAGCCCGTGGTGTTGAGCCATTCCCAGGAAACATAGCTCGTCGATGAGACGGAGTATATCGAAGTCAGATTGGTCTTCGTGCTCGTGTCCGGCGTGAGAGTGATTGAGGTCCACCCCCCAGCGCCGACATTCTTGTCCTTGCAGTAGATCTGATTGTTCCTGATATAGAAGGAGTACAGGCGTTCGGGGTCCGTATCCGTGAGGATGGTCAGTGCTGGATACCTGTTATCGGTCTGGGACTGCTCGACTTGCGGACCGTTCTGCCAACTACCTCCGGTCTGCCGGAATCTGTAGGCTATGTATCCCGTTGAGTCACTGTAAATCAGGTGAACCAGATCAGTGGCATCCACGACCGCAGATGGCGACTTATAGTCCAAGTTGGGGCTTGTCGATGCAATTGACTCCAACGACCCCCAGTTCCCTGTGCTGTTCTCCCATTTCTTTCCCTCGATGTTCCCGTCGGCGTACCACAAGGAATACACATCAGCATCATCGGCCGCTGATGAAAGGGGCAATATCATCGGATAGACTGAATCGTTGGCCACAGCCGTGCCCCTGAGAACAGTCCTCGCATCCCAGTTCGTGATGTCGTCGGAACTCGTGGATCTCCTCGCCGCGATGTTATACGAGGGTGTCCCCGCTTCATTCGTGCCGGAGATTATCCAGAGTCTCCCGTCGGCAGCTTTGCATATGAACACCGCCTTTGCCCCCAGTCCCAGATTCGAGATGACTACTGTCTGCTGGCTTCCCCACGTAATCGTCTTCGCGCTCGGTGATACTGTCCCCCTTCTGACGAAGGCAGAGTTGTCGGCTGTCGTGTCGTCCCCAACGACGTAGACAATCAGGTTCGATGAGTCGTACCAGAGCGATGAGACGACCACTCCTGAGGTGGAGAAGGCATCATCTGCAATGTTGCTCCAGTCTTCGCCGTCGTCACTGTACTCATACCGCGTGTTCCCGATGGCCCCATCATAGTAGAACGCCCAGAAGTTCGTCCCGTCATGGAACAGCTTCCTCTGCGTGGGATACGCCGTTGTGGTGAACGAGCTAGTAGTCCCCTCGACCGTGTAGATCGCTCTCGTCCTGCTCCGGGTTCCCCATGATGTCTCCAGGGTGGCATTGTCGGCATCCCTCTTCCAGTCCGTCATGGTGAACACGATTCTGGTGTTGCTCACATCAGGTGTGTAAGCCAGACTCATGGAAATCTCAACTTGCGTCCTGTCGTTTGCAGAATCCGACGCTGGGTCGCTGACAGCGGTCCAGCTTCCACCCTGACACGTGTACAGTGCGTGACTCCTTATCTCGCCGTGTTTGCCGCGTATCTCGATCAGCGCATCCGCGAATATCTCGTGTACGAAGCACGTGGACGGGACGGAGGAATTGGAGTCCATATAGATTCGAGCGATGTCCTCTCCCTTCCTCGGTGGAGGGATACCCGGAGGTCCTGGAATCGTCGGCGCAGATGGGATTTTCTTGATGGCCTTCGGGATCGTGTGACCCGCGAGGATGTCTCCCTCGACGTTGAAGTAGAAGTACGCGAAGTTGTCATCTCGATCGTGATATGCGAAGTAGTCCTGGATGTCCATGTTCCCGTTCGTGGGCGGGACCGGATCGCTGTCCGTCCTGAGACTCCGGTTCTTCCACCCTCCGAACCAGCCATCGATGACCTCCTTGGCGGGTGGCGAAGATATGTAGGACGCAGAGGGCTGGCCCTCGCAGTGGAACGCGATTGCACCGCCGCCGCCGTCCTTGAGCTGGACAACGGAGAATGTGACGAGCTCCCCCGAGTGGGACACTAGGTCTGACATGCTCACTGTGATGTCCGCAATCCTCCTTTCCCCCTGACGCAGAGGTCCGCCTGAGACCGCATACTCGTAGACGTTCGAGAAGGAGTCTACCAGAGATATCGATTCAATGCGCGTTTCCCTGATTCCCCTCAGCTCTGCTCTGAGGACTATTGCATCCTGGCCCAGCTCGATGACCTCATCGGTTGTCCCTTGCTGAACGACCACAACGGACGGATTGTCCCTCGTCCCGAAGGCGATGGATGAGTGCGTCGTGTTCCCGAGGTTGTCGTCCGAGTAGATTATCGTGCGGAACCCTTCGGAGAGGTCCCCGATCAACGACGTGCTGAGCTGGACTTCCATCCGGTTGTCCTTGAAGGCCGCTGATGCCCCGCCTGTTCCTGTCCAGCCTGCCCAGTCATCGGTGTTGCGGGAAGTGTCGAACTCGAGAACGCGGTGAGCTACGATCGTGCCGTTTTGACCTGAAAGCTCCACCATATAGTCCGCCCCGAGTTGCGGGAGAGCATAGCCGGTCTCGGACTGTGAGTCGCTATCAATGAGCATGTAGAACGATTCTGGTGAGGGGGCTTCGAAGGGCAGACCCTCGACCCCTATGAAGTAGGACAGTTGTCCGTTTCTGAGGTCAATAGCATACCCAGACATGTTTATGGCGGGATTCGTCACTGACTGGAACGGATCGGAGAACATGCTCACTCCGGACCAGTCGTCGAAGCTGCCATCTATGACTATGCCGGCCTCCGCCTCTTCGACTGGGTACATCATCACCATGACTGAGATGAGCATTATGAGGGCTATGCCGATCGCGGAGACCCTGGACACCACCGGCTTGGGCTTCAGCACCCTCAGGTTCGTGAGCCCGCTGCCGTTGATCAGGCCATTCCCGTTGATGAGCCCGTTGACCTTTCCCCTTCCATTGACCAGGCCTCGCCCGTTGATCAGGCCGAGAGGCCTGAGTCTCGGGAAATCCCTCCGATATTCGAGCGGCACGAGTCCGGGCGCTTCCTCCTCTTCCTCTTCCGGGATCTCTGGCTCCTCGGGCTCGACGAGTGATTGCCCGCACAGGGGACACATTTCGGTGCCCACGAAGACCGTGGCTCCGCAGTTCGTGCATCTTTCCTCGCTGAGCCTGCTCAGGAACCATCTCAGCTCTTCCCTTCTTGTCTGGATCTCCTCATCCGTGACCCCGACCTCTTCCTCCACGCCCTTCTTGTAGCAGAAGGCTGCTTCATCGAACCTTCTTGTCTTTGTAAGGATGTCCGCCTTGAGGATCCACGCATTCCTCAGGAACGGGTTGAGCTCAAGCGCTCTGTCGATGGAGTCGAGAGCCTTCTCGTACTTCCTCATGGACCGTAGAAGCACGCCTCTCGAGAACCAGAGCATCGAGTCCTCGGGATATTCCAGGAGCTTGTCATCGAAGAAGGCCAGGGTGGATATGCCCTCCCTCTTCCTGCTAGTGTCATAGGGGATGACGCGATCGTCCACCTCGGTGATGTAAAGGGTTCCACAGCTGTAGCAGGAGTCGTCGAACCCGCTGACGACCAGGGAGCACACGGGACACTCGTACTCCCTCTCAGCTATCTCCTGCATCCGCTTCTTCAGTTCTTTCGCCTTGGTCGGGGCTTCCTTTGCGGCTGCCTTTATCTTTCTTGCTTCGTCTCTCTTCAGCCCAGTCTTCATCAGCTCCTTGATCGTCGCCCGCTTCAGCTTCCAAACCGAGTTGTATCCGTTCCCGCAGAGGAGTTCAGCGGTGTCTCCATCGATATCCAGCGTCTTCTTGAGCGCCTCGATGTCATCCTCATGCATCTTGCCGAGAATCTTCCTCGTCTCCCTCGTCTTCTCGATGATTATCTCCTTGGGTTTCTCTTCCTCGACGAGAAGAGTCGCCCCGCACGAGGAGCACTGTCTTGCGTCCTTCTCAGCCTCGGTGCCGCAGAGAGGACAGGCCTGAAACTCCTCCCTGACAATCCTTTCGTAGCCGAATCTCGAACCGCAGGAGGAGCATGTGAATTGAATGCGGGCGCTTCCCTCGCATCTCTGGCATCTTTCGGAGGGTCCGGCGAGATCTTCGATGTTCTTCCTGACCGTGAACCCGCACCGAGTGCATCGGACGTAGGGGCGGATCATGCCCCCGCAGAGGGAGCACCTGTCCCGTTCCATCTCGACTATTCGACTGCCTCCTTCGCCTCTACTGCCTCCTTCATAGCCGCCTCTGCGGCAGGGTACATGTCCCGGTAGTAGAGAGCCTTCTCGAAACAGATTATGGCATGCCTTGGACGGCCGAGCTGCATGAGGGCCCTGCCCTTCTGGAGCCAGACCTCGGCAAAGCCTGTCCGCCTCCTAAGAACCCTATTGAAGCATCTCAGAGCCTCGTGATACTTGCCAGTCTTGAGCAGCGTGGCGCCTCTGTTGTTCCAGGCCGCGACGTAGTCACTATCTATGTCGAGCGCCTTGTCGAAGCATTCCAACGCCTCGTCATACTTCCCTCTCCTGGACCACAGGTTCCCCTTGTTGTTCCACGCAATCTCGTTGTCGGGATCGATCTCAACTGCCCTGTCGTAGCATTTCATCGCTCTCCGGTACTTGCCCAGCTTGGCAAGCGCTAGACCTTTGTTCATCCAGGCATCGGAGTAGTTGGCGTGGACCTTGATCGCCTCGTTGAAACACTTAATCGACTCAAGAGACTTACCGGCTTTCAGGAGAATGATTCCCCGATTGTTCCACGCGATAGCGTTCTTGGGATTCGTCTTCAGGGCCCTGTTGAACTCCTTCATCGCGTCCCCGAACTTACCCTTCTTGAAGAGCTCGTTGCCCGAAGAGACCGCGCGATTGCTCTCAACCTTCGACTTACCACTGGCCGACACGCTGTTGACTCTCCCCCTTTCTTGGATTCAATCACGATGGGCTTATAAATAGCTTCTTAAATATCTACCGTTCTGGTTATTGGGCCAACGAGCGATGGTGACGATGAAGAAGGCGATAGTACTCTGTGAGGAAGGGTTTGGTCGGAGCGTGGGCAAAACCGCCAACGGCCTGGTGAGGCTCTCGAAGAAGTATGGGATTGTTGGAGTGATAGACAGCAGTTGTGCTGGCCAGGATGCTGGTGCCGTGCTGGAGGGGAAGCCGAAGGGGATACACATATATCCGTCGATTGAGGAAGCTCTCCGTCTCGGAGAGAGGCCCGATTGGCTCATAATCGGGGTCGCGACAATCGGAGGTTTCCTCCCGGCTGAGTTTAGGCCTGCCATACGACATGCGCTTCAGACCGGGATCGGTGTGATATCGGGTCTCCATGAGGAGCTGGCTTTGGATCCAGAGTTCTCGGACATCGCTCGAGAGAGAGGAGTGGAAATCAGGGATATCAGGAAGCAGCCCCCGTTCAGGGAGCTCCACCACTTCGCCAATCTTGCGGGAGACGTGGATGCGTTGAGGATTCCCATACTCGGGATGGATGGTTCGATAGGGAAGAGGACAACTGGATGGATCCTCAGTGAGGCCCTTGAGCGGGCGGATGTGGAGTCTGTGTTCGTCGTCACGGGTCAGACTGGCCTTCTTCAGGGAGCGGAATACGGTCTTCCCCTGGATGCAGTCGGCGGGGACTTCATTGTGGGCGAGCTGGAGCACCAGATCAGCTTGGCAAACGAGGAGAGAGAACCCCAGGTCATACTCATCGAAGGGCAGGGAAGCATATCCCACCCAGCCTACGTTTGCGGCACCCGGGCCATCATCACGGCAAGCAGACCGAGTGGCATAGTCCTTCAGTGCGCGCCCGGTCGCAAGTTCAGGAACTATCACAAGGAGGAGCTCCGCATACCGATGCCATCCGTTGAGGAAGAGATCCTGCTTCTGGAGTCCTTCTCCAAATCCAAGGTAATCGCTCTCACTGTGAACAAAGAGGGGCTGACCGAAGAGGAGTTGAATGCGGTCATCGATGGATACCAGTCTCGCTTTCACATTCCTGCGTGCGAGCCTCTGACACAAGGCTGTGAGGATATCGTTGAGAGAATCAAGGAGATGCTGTGATGAGAATCCCCAAGAGCCATCCGCGCTACGAGTCCCTGATGGCGAGGGAAGCGCTCGTGGAAGGCGTCAAGGAGGGCATCGTCGTGAGGCAAGGACTCATAGCCCACGGCAGGGGCGAAGCGTTTGACTACCTGATTGGCGAAGTGAGTATCGAACCGGCAGTCGAGGCGGGGTATGCAGCGGCTGGGCATCTTCTCAGGGCAAAGCATCCAGTCATCTCGGTGAACGGTAATGTCGCCGCTCTGTCAGCCAAGGAGACGGTAGGGGTCGCCAAGGCAGTGGGTGCGACAATCGAGGTCAACATCTTTCATAGAACAGAGGATCGCGTGAAAAGGATCGTGGGGAGACTGAAGAGCGCTGGTGCTGAGGTCGTTCTTGGACTTGATCCCGACGCGGGAATCGAGGGATTGGACCATCCCAGAGGTTTGTGTGCCAAGGCGGGGATTTATTCGGCAGACGTGGTCCTTGTCCCGCTCGAGGACGGTGACAGGGCGCAAGCGTTGAAGGACATGGGGAAGGTCGTGTTGACGATAGATCTCAATCCGCTATCGAGGACGTCGCGAGTCTCCGACGTTACGATCGTCGACAACATCACGCGCTGCATGCCCAAACTCGCGATATTCGCCACTGAGCTCAGGGATGATGATGAGAGAGTGGACAGGATCCTTTCCGAGTTCGACAACAGGAAGAACCTCTCTGATGTTCTCAGACACATCGCACGAAGGCTCGGAGAGCTGGAATCATACTCTCTTGACTAGCTCAATCATGTTCTCTTCCGGCTTCACAGCGGTCTCTGGCGTAGCGGGTTCTCCCCATAATTTCACAATCTCCGGGACCGCCTTCTTTCCCACGTGCGAGAGTATGAAACCGAACAACTGATGATCCTCCATGTCTTCGAGAATCTTCCTCGCGAGTTCTATGAGATCCTTCCTTCTCTTCGACGCCATCTTGTGCCTCCACCGAGTCCATCTTGTTTCACTTATTATTCCTTTTCGCTGGCAAGTCTGCTGATTGGGCCAATGCAGGGTCGCGTATGCTCCTGTGAGCTCCCACCCGAGTCGGCACCCAAGACAAAGATTAATTTACGTCCAAACCATGTGCTTCCCCCGTGGAATCATGAAATATGTGATAGTCACGGGCGGTGTTTTGTCGGGCCTTGGAAAGGGCATCACGACCTCCTCGCTCGGTATGCTACTCAGAGCGCGGGAGCTTCACGTGACAGCGATCAAGATCGACCCTTACCTGAACTGCGATGCTGGAACGATGAATCCCTTCCAGCACGGTGAGGTCTTCGTCCTGGATGATGGTAGCGAAGTCGACATGGACTTCGGGAACTACGAGAGGTTCATAGATGTCAGTCTCACGACCGATCACAACATAACGACCGGGAAGGTCTACAGAGAGGTCATCGAGAAGGAGAGAAGAGGGGACTACCTCGGTAACACTGTGCAGATCATTCCGCACATCACGGACGAGATAAAGAACGAGATCGTGCGGGTGGGGGAGGACAGCGGTGTCGATGTGACGCTCGTGGAGCTCGGTGGAACCGTCGGTGACATAGAATCCATGCCCTTCCTCGAGGCGGTCAGGCAACTCTCAAGAGATGCGGGGAGAGAGAACATCGTTTTCATCCACACGACTCTGGTCCCTATACTTGGAGCCGTGAAGGAGCAGAAGACGAAGCCGACCCAGCACTCGGTGAGAGAGCTGAGAGCGATAGGCATCAAGCCAGACATAATTGTTACGAGGTCCGAGAGACCGCTTGAGCCGTCCATCAAGAACAAGATATCGCTCTTCTGCGATGTTCCTAGTGACGCGGTAATCAGCGCGCATGACGTTGGGTCCATCTACGAGGTCCCGCTCCTGCTGGAAGAACAGGGTCTTACGGACTTCGTGCTGAAGAGATTCGGGTTTGACAGGACAGAGGAGAACCTCACGGAATGGAAGGGCTATCTTGACAGGCTGCTGAATCCAAAGGATGCCGTGAACATCGCCCTGGTCGGGAAGTACACTCACCTGATGGACTCGTACATCAGTCACGTTGAGGCCCTGAACCATGCTGGAGCCAAGGCCAAGGCCAGAGTGAACATCGTGTGGGTGGAAAGCGAGGACCTGGAAGCAGGCCGGTCAAAGGATCTGCTCACCAAAGCAGATGGCATACTGGTCCCCGGTGGTTTCGGCGACAGGGGAACACAGGGAAAGATCATCGCGATCCGGTTTGCGAGGGAGAACGGCGTTCCCTTCCTGGGCGTATGCCTTGGCTTCCAGCTGGCAACGGTGGAGTTCTCGAGGCATGTAGCTGGCATGGATGGTGCAAACAGCTCGGAGTTTGACCATGACACGCCCTATCCGGTCGTGGACCTGCTCCCAGAGCAGAAGGAGGTCGTGGACATGGGCGCAACGATGAGGCTCGGTGTTCACGAAATAGCTGTCAGAGAGAGCTCAACCGCCGAGAGACTCTACGAGAACACCAGGATAAAGGAGAGACACAGGCACAGGTTTGAGATAAATCCTGACTTCATAGACAGAATCGAGAAGGAAGGTCTGGAATACACCGGACGGTCGATGGATGACAGGAGGATGGAGATTGCGGAGTTGGCAGGCCATCCCTATTTCGTCGCGTCGCAGTTCCATCCGGAGTTCAAATCGAGGCCGCTCAGGCCGTCCCCGCTCCATTACGGACTGGTCCGGGCATCTCTCGAGCGGAAAAGGGAATAGATGGCCTGATGGCAAAGCTTTTTAGATGACCTGACTCTTCTGTCGGTGAATGGCAGAGCAAGACTACGATGCACTATTGGAGAGGGCAAGAAAGAGCCTGCCCGAGAGAGTGATCACACGCGAGAGGTTCAGAGTGCCCGAGGTCCAGGTGTTCATCGAGGGGAAGACTACTGTCTTCAGGAACTTCGAGGAGATAGCCGATGCCGTGAACCGAGAGCCGTCGCAGATACTCGTCTACCTTCTCAGGGAACTCGGCACGGCTGGCACGATCGACGGGAAGAGGGTCGTTTTCAAGGGGAGGGTTCCGGCGATCCAAGTCGAGAAACGCCTGAAGGGCTACATCGAGACCTTCGTCCTGTGCTCGGAATGCCAGCGCCCGGACACGAAACTCGTCAAGGAGGGGCGAGTAACGCTGCTGGAATGCGATGCTTGCGGTGCTCATAGACCTGTTAAGTTCGGAAGGATTCTCCCAAAGGAGGAGGAGGCGCCTCTTGTGGAGGGCAAGATCTACGAGGTCATGATTCAGGACATAGGGAAGAAGGGAGACGGTATCGCAAAGAAGGACAAGTACATCATCTATGTGCCAGGAACCGCTAAGGGCTCGATCGTCAAGATCAGGATTGACAAGATCACGGGGAACATCGCCTTCGCCACTCTCTCAAGGGAATGAGATGAAAGAGGAAGTCCCCGCCGTCGTCGCAATGGGTTGTCTATTAGTCATCACGCAATCGCTCGCGGTCCTCCTTGCGATACCTTTCGCGGCGAGCGGATACGAGGCGTTCCCCAATCCCGAGGACCCGGTCAACCCCATTCTCTATGTGTTCCTCATCCTGGCCTTCACGGGTGTCATCCTTCTTGCGATTAGGATGGGTAGGAAGGGGTTAATCACCCTTTTCGTGCTCCTAGCGATCTTCCTCACCATGATCTTCGTCCTATCCGTTCCTCTGTACTACGTCTTGCTTGTGGCCTTTGATCCTGCGACTGCCGATCTAATCTCCATGATAGTATCGGTTGCGATCGCCACAGTCGTAACTTTCGTCTCCTACAAGCATCCTGAGTGGTACGTCGTCGACGGTGTGGGAATCACTGTTGCGGCGGGTGTGACGGCCATAATCGGAATATCCTTCGCGATACTCCCGGCAATCATTCTGCTTGTCGCGCTTGCGGTGTACGATGCGATCTCCGTCTACAAGACAAAACACATGGTGACCTTGGCCGATGCTGTCACGGAACAGCATCTCCCGATTCTTCTTGTCATACCGAAATCGAAATCATATTCCTACAAGACCGAGGCAGGTCTCAAGGAACAGCTAAAGAAGAAGAAAAAGCGGGAGGCGATGTTCATGGGGCTCGGGGACATAATAATCCCCGGGGCCCTCGTCGTGTCTGCCTTTCGCTGGCTACCCGACCAGCTCTTCATCGGTTTCCCCGCTCAGATCCTGGTCGCCATATTCACGATAATCGGCGTCGTCATCGGCTTCTCGATTCTGATGAGGTTCGTGCTGAAGGGGAATCCGCAGGCAGGCCTTCCACTACTGAATGCAGGAGCCATCCTCGGGTTCCTAGTCTCCTACATCTTCTTCTATGGCGATCTGAGCTTTGGAATAGCCTGAAGGGCGTGGGGACATGAGGATACTGGCAACTTCTGACATCCATTCCTCGAACGAAGGGGCAAGGGCGCTTCGCGAGGCTGTTCTCTCCCAAGAGCCAGACCTGACTCTCGTGTGTGGAGATATCACTCACTTCGGGCCCTTGGCTTGGGCGAGGTCCTTTCTGGAGGGGCTTCCAGGCAGAGTCCTCGCCATCCCAGGAAACTGCGACCCCCTGGAAACGAAGTCCCTATTGGAGGACATGGGCGTCTCGCTTCACGCAAGGAGAATCGAGGTGGATGACTGCACCTTCGTTGGACTGGGCGGTTCGAGCCCGACGCCTTTCCACACCCCGTTCGAGGTCTCGGAGGACGAGATTAGGTCAGCGCTCACTCCATTGATGAGGCCAGGCGTTATTCTCGTGACGCACGACGCGCCCAGGGGACGGCTGGATGTCGTGCCAGGACGGGGTTCCGTTGGAAGCATGGCCATCAAGGAGATCGTGGAGGAGTTCTCGCCCATCTTCTCAATCTTCGGTCATCTGCACGAGAGTTTTGGAATCCACAGAGAGGAGACTATCTACATCAATCCGGGCAGCGGGATGTTCGGTAGGTACGCGATGGTCGACACTGAGACCAGGGAAGTCCTTCTGAAGGAGTGACCGTGCTGTCATCAGACCAGCAACTGGACCTTCGCAACGTTTTTATAGAGCACCGTCAATGGTGCAGGCCCCAGTGAAACCATGGCTCTTTGGCAAGGAAAATCCAGGAGGAAGTCCTCAGGCGGAAGACTGCGCCGATCCCGCAAGAAGAGGAAGTTCGAGATAGGCAGGGAGCAGCAGTATGCTTCCACCGGGGAACATAGAGTCAAGCTGTACAAGACCAGAGGACACAATCAGAAGGTCAGGCTGTTGAAGGCCGAGTGGGCCAACGTTCTGGACCCGAAAAAGAAGACTACGAAGAAGACAAAGATCCTCACCGTGAAGACCAATCCCGCCAATCCCCACTTCGTGCAGAGGAACATCATCACGAAGGGTGCGACGATAGAGACGGAGCTGGGCACGGCGAGAGTGACTTCCCGCCCCGGTCAGCACGGCGTGGTCAACGCCGTTCTCACTGAATAGAACGGAAAGGCTTTTTTGTCCTGCAAGGGATACGTGCGACGATGCCTCGGAAAAAGGACCTGATTATTCTTTGGCCCTGCTACTTCGACAAGGCCAAGACCAGAAAGGAGGGCAGAAGGGTCCCGAAGAAGTTCGCCATACACGAACCGACTGTGGAGGCAATCGCAAACGCGGCGAAGGACCTGGGCTACTATGTCGAGATCGAGCCGGAGAAGAGTCATCCTTCTGAGCCCTGGAGAGGCAACGGCCGTGTGATCGTGGCCAAGACGACTTCCAAACCGGACATCGTTATGCAGATAGCTTCCCGACTGAAGGATCAGCGGTCCTGAGGCGTCTCCACCTCTTCCACCATCTTCTTTCCCGCTGAAACACTGTCAACGGAGTGTATGACCGCCCCCATCGCCTCGATGGTGCCAGTCACCTTGTCGAAGTTTATGGAGTGTCCCTCGATGGTTATCTTGATGCTCTCGGTGTCTTTGTCGACCTCGTTGACCGAGCAGTTCACTCCAAGAACTCCCACGAGCTTCCCAAGCTTCCTGGAAAGCTCCACAATAGAAGGGGTATGAGGCTTCAGAACGTCGAGAACCAATCGTTTTATTTCGCTCACTATGTGTTCCCTGCCTATAGCCATAACACGGATGAGGGATTATAAGCTTTTTGGGCTGGTTATGATCTCACACCCAGACTCTGTTACGATGACCGTGTGTTCGGCTTGGGACACCATTCCACCGCCCCCGTCCCTGAGAATGGGATAGGTATACAGGGCTCCGAGTCTGACGAGCTTGCCGATCCTGTGCGAGGATTTGTTATCGAATTGCAGACACCAGCGCTCGGCGAAGGGCAATGTCAGGAAGGTTTCCTCAATCGAGCGGAGTAGGGTTGTCAGCGCTCTCTTCTTCAGATCCCTGGCGCGGAGAAGCCTGTAGATGTTCCCTCCCTTCTTGCCCGTGACCTTTCCCGCCCCGTTGGTGGCAAAGGGCTCGATCGCCAGAACGTCCCCTTCTTTCGCTGTGGCACTGTTGGTGTCCAGTACGTTCGGGACGCTCTTTCCAGCGTGCAGAGAGAATTGCTGCATACTATGACCGGTGAGGTTCGAGATGGACTTGTACCCGACCGAGTCGACTGCCCTCTCGATGGCTCCCCCAATCATCCTCATCTGGACGTTGGGCTTGAGCAGCTCGATTGCCGTCTGGAGAGCGTGTTCGGAGGCTCGTATCAGGTCCGTCCAGTTCCGCGTGCCGACCTCCACTGTCATGGCCGTATCGCCGATGTACCCGTTAACGTGGACGCCCACATCAACCTTGACGATGTCCCCTCTGACGAATACGTCCTTGGAGTTGTGATGTGGTGTGAAGTGTGCGGCCACGTCATTGACGGCGACGTTGACAGGGAACGCGGGGACGCCTCCCTTCTTCTTGATGAGGTCTTCCGTTTTCTCGGCCACCTCGAGGTAGGTCGACCCTTCCCTGACGAGACTAGCTCCGTAAGTCCTGGCCTCACCCGCAATCCTTCCTGCGGTGTGATAGGCCTCCAGAACCTCATCATCCATAGGACTCTATCCTCTCCCTCGGAATCGCGCCCACTCTTAATATCCTTATCTCATTCTGCGAGAGGTCCACTATCGTGGATGGAACTCCGAGCGGAGCCTTGCCCCCGTCTACGTAGTAGTCGACCTTGCTTCCGAGCTGGTCGATTGCCCCCTCAACCGACGTGGGATTCTCACCGCCGTGGAGGTTTGCGCTTGTGGCTGTTATGGGGCCAAACTCCTCTGCGAGTTCCACGACAAGGGGCTGGAATGGAATCCTGATACCAATCGTATCGCCTCCGGAAATCAACTTGAAGGACATGGCTCTCCTCTTCTTGAGGACGAGGGTCAGCGGACCGGGCAGGAACTCATCGAAAAGTGTTCGGGCAAGTTCACCGACTTCTGCTATCTTCTCCACATCCTCCCACGTGCTCACAGCGAGAGGGAGCGGGTCATTCCTTGGCCTACCTTTCAGATCATAAATCCTCTCGACGGCATTTCCGTTCTCGGGATCCCCGCCCAGACCGTAGAGGGTTTCTGTCGGAAAAACGACCAGTTTTCCTTCTTCCAATGCGAGTCGAACTAGCTCGAAGTCCTCATCCGCTAGCGTCCCTTCGGGCTTCTTGCATCTAAGCAGCTTCATCTATGTCCCTCAAACGAGTGTGTAAACCTTGATGCTCCTGTAGCTGGCTTGGATGTGCTTGTGGGCATTGCCTTGCACTGCTGGACCATGACCGGGGTAGAGGTTTTCGATTGGAATCTCTGTGAGGCTCTTAACCGATTTCACCAGCTCCTGGAGGTTTCCAGTCGGGAAATCCCATCTGCCGACCCCTCCATACGCGAACACGGTGTCTCCGCACAAGAGAGATTTCGTGCCCTCCTCATAGAGGCATATGCTCCCCTTTGTATGGCCTGGTGTGTGTATGACCCTCAGCCCTTCTGTCCCGATCTCGATGACGTCGCCATATCCGATGGACTCCACATCGAGCTTGTCCAGTTCCTTTCCGAACATCTGCGCTGCCGTCGTCACTTGGTCAGCTGACCTGAGAGAGGGTGCTTCATCCTTTGAGGCGTAGAGAGTTGCATCGCAGGCTTCTGAGAGTGCTTTAGCCCCTCCCACATGGTCGATGTGCCTGTGCGTGAGGATTATCCTGTCGATGTCCTTCGGATCGATGAACTCCGACAATGCGTTGACGCACTCCTCCGACGAGAGGCCTGTGCCAGTATCAATGAGAATTGATGTCCGAGACATCACCAGGTACATATTCGCATCGTACCCTGGATCCGCAATGAGTCGCACTTCCATGAGGAGTTGCAGTAGGGCGGGTTCGATATTTAGGATTTCCTCAGTCAGATACCCCATTCCCGTCAACGAGGAAGACAGCTTCGCCCTCTGGAAGGTTTGGAGAGTCCACGAGCCTCGCGATGCGTTTTCCGCCTTTGCTCTTCCTGAGATACATTCTGAATGTGGCGGTGTGGCCGACGATGTGACCGCCAATCGGACGGGTCGGATCCCCAAAGAATGCATCCGGCTTTGCCATGACCTGGTTCGTCACACAAACCACAGCGTTGAAGGCATCTCCAAACCTCAGAAGACCGTGCATGTGCTTGTTGAGAAGCTGCTGCCTTTCGGCGAGAGCTCCCCTTCCTATGTACTCCGCCCTGAAATGCGCGGTCATAGAATCGACCACGAGAAGCCTAGCGTTGTATTCCTTGGCAACCTCCATTGCCTTCTCTGCGAGAAGCATCTGGTGATGGGAATTGAAAGCCCGAGCAACGTGTATGCTTTTGAGCGTTTCGTCCGGATCCAGTTCCAGAGCGGTCGCCATTTGTGATATTCTCTCTGGCCTGAACGTGTTCTCGCTATCAATCCAAATCGTCCCGCCATCGAGTCCTCCTTGGTCGACCGGGAGGGTCACGTTCACCGCGAGCTGATGTGCGATCTGTGTCTTGCCGCTCCCGAATTCGCCAAAGAGCTCACTTATGGCCTGTGTCTCGAATCCTCCACCGAGAAGCTCGTTCAGGGCCTTCGCCCCCGATGTCAGTTTTCCTACAAACTTACGCTTCTCCAGCAGTGCCTCTCCTGTCTCGAATCCGCCGATGTCCGCGGCCTCCCTGGCGGCCAAGATAATCTTCTGAGCCGTGCTCGCGCCAATCTCAGCGGCATCTGCGAGCGCCTGAGGTGCCGTAACAGCAATCGCCATGAGATCGTTGTATCCAGCGTCCTTCAGTTTGTCGGCGGTTGCAGGTCCTACTCCTGGCAACTCCTCGATATCTGTTGCGTTCATTCCTTCACCACCATGGAGTAAATCCCGCCGCGCCTTATAAGGCTATTTTTCGGAGATGAGTAAAACTGAAGTCTGAACCCCTCGAAATACGTCGAATTTGGCGGTGAAACGACAACTGCTTAAGACTCAATACAATCGCTCACCTGTGAAGAGAGTAAGCTTCGACAGGATCGCCAATGAATATGATAAGACCAGGGAGTTGCCAGAAGACGCGATGAACAGCGTCCTTGACGCCCTGTGCGAGGAAATGCCTGAGAGTTCGGGCATACTCGACGTTGGATCCGGAACCGCCAGATTCGCAATTCCACTGTCAACGAGGGGTTTTTCGGTTGTGGGCATCGACATATCTGAGGAGATGCTCGGGATCTCCAGATGCAAAGGGTTCGATCGCCTGGCAAGAGCGGACTCGTCATCCTTACCATTCAGAGACGCAGCATTCGACTTCGCCTTGGCGGTCCATGTCTTCCATCTCCTTGAGGACTGGACCCGCACGGTCGCGGAAATCAGGAGGGTCCTGAGAGATTCTCTTATGTCTGTCGTAATCGAGAACGAAACGAAATGGTTTGGTGAGACGTATCATGATTTGCTCAGAGAGCACGGGTACGACAAGGACCATCCAGGCGTAGGGGAGAAGGGTCTCGCCGAAAGGGTGAAACCCAGACTAGTGAAGGAGGTGGCAAGTGTGACGCACCATCGAGCAGCCGATCGCGTCATAGACAGACTGGATGAAAGGTGCTTTTCGAGTCAATGGGAAGTCCCAGGGGAGTTGCACAGAGCCGTGATTACGGAGATGAGGGAGAGGTGGTCCGGAGAGGAATTCGAAAACAGCTACGATGTCCTCGTCTACGCATGGGATGTGGGGCAACTGGATGAGTTAGTCACTGAAGCGCGCTAGTGCATCCTCTCGTCCACGTCTTCGGGCGCACCCGCGAAGGCAATGAGGGCCTCTTTCTCCATGAAGTGAAGGTCCGCGGGAATGATCAGGCAGTGAAGGGGCTCCCCAAGGTCCATGCCCAAGAGCTTGCCCACCCTATCGCATCTGGCTACCGCATCAGGAGAGCCCACCTCCGAGACGACGCACACGACCGTGTCCTCGATGAACGCCTTCTTCTGCTCTTTCCCTTCCATTTTCAGGAGGTGGTCCAGTGCCTCCTTCGCGCCCATCCCCCTGCCATCCTCGCCTAGGTCCAGGAGAATCAGCGTGTGCAGCCCCATCATGCGGTTCTCGTGGATGACCTCGTACGGGCTCGTGGGGAAGAACTTCTCCTGCGGGAACGGGAGGCTCGTCGTCCTGCCGAACTTGTACGACTGAAGACCGACCAGACCAGCTGCGGCCGTCAGGATCGAGACGCCGTACACTATTCTCGTGGGTATCCCCATCTTCTTGGCCCTGAGCCTCAGGTCGACATGGGTCGTCGCGGTCATCGGATCGCCTCCGATGAGGAGTCCCACGCGCTTGGATTTGGCGGCCTCGAGAATGATGTCGCCCTTCTCGACATCCTCCCGGCGGAGGACTCGGATCTCCTTGCCGATAAGGGATTCGATGCTTTCCCGAGTTGCGCCTACGAGCTTGGACGTGTAGAACTCTGCGAAGAGGGCATCGCACGAGCGGGCCTCCTCCATCCCGTTCACCGTCATGTCCTTCTCATCGAAGAGTCCCAAGCCTATGAATATTATCACGTTGGGTTAATGGTCTGTCTGGATGATAAAATTGAGGGTTGAGAAGGGTGAGGGGAATTTATAAGGGAGGATGGAACAATTATGGATTGGAGGATGTCTCGTTGAGGAAGAGTAAGAGAGTGTTGATGAGCTTTGCTTTTCGTGAGGGCATTCTGGTTGGGTTGCTTGTGTTGATGTTCTTCATCGTTTTCTTGATCGCGCTGATATATGTGGTGTGGAGCGGAGATGGTGGAAATGCAATGTGCTTGTTGTTCTCGTTCTTGTGCAGCATCGTGATAGTCATTCTGGCAGCGATATCATCCCGTAGTGGAGGGAAGAGCGGTTAGCTCTCTTCTTTGGGAATTCACGTTGGCATTCCATTGGATAGATAATAAATAGAATCTCTCCCATGATATCGCCAGATGAAATCTCTGTTCTTGGTCGTCCCCAAGGCCAAAGGTGAGGCCATTCGCAAGAGCCTTCTGGACATGGACGCTCTGGATAAGGACTTCAAGATTGAGTCCGACGTGGAGAATGTCCTTATCCCGGTAACGAGAGAGATTGACCTCGGCTTCGAGCTTATCGAACGGGAGGGCAGGGCAATCGAGAGGAGACCGAGGTCCTACAGAGAGCTCGTTGATGTGCCTGAGGAGTTGGAACGTCTTCTTCCAGCGTCATTTGACGTGATTGGTGGCGTGATCGTCATCAAGCTAGCTGAGGAGCTCGTCCCGTTCTCGGACGAA
Organism: Candidatus Thermoplasmatota archaeon; assembly: GCA_022848865.1. Classification (NCBI taxonomy): domain Archaea; kingdom Methanobacteriati; phylum Thermoplasmatota; species Thermoplasmatota archaeon. The sequence continues at coordinate 27,276 of JAJISE010000009.1, forward strand.
ATCGGGCGGGCCATGACGGCGGCATACAAAGGTGTCAGAACCGTGGCGCTCGACGAGGGCGTCAAGGGGGAGTTCAGGATCAGGAAGTTGCGGGTCATCTACGGGGATGAGTCGCTCAGGACGGTCCACAGAGCGCACGGAGTGAGCCTGGAGGTGGATCTCTCGAAGTGCTACTTCTCCCCAAGGATATCGACGGAGACGTGGAGGATCGCCCAGCAGGTGGAGGAAAACGAGGTCGTCGTGGACATGTTCAGCGGCGTTGGACCATTTGCCCTGACGATAGCGAAGCACGCGAGGCCCGCCCAAGTGTACGCGATCGACTCGAACCCGCACGCGGTCCGCTATCTGGAGAAGAACATCGCCCGCAACAAGGTCCTGAACGTAAGGGCGATCCTTGACGACTCGCGGGCCGCCGTGGAGAGGATAGAGGGCGCGAGCAGGGTGATTATCGACCTGCCACACTCCTCGATGGATTACTTCGCACCGGCAATCAGGGCGGTGGAGAAGGGGTTCGTGCACTACTACGAGATTCTCGAGGAGACGGATGTCAAGGACAGGATCGAGGACCTCGGCACGACGGCCAGAGACGAGGGCAAGTCCATTCGCCTGGCGGGGACCAGAAGAGTGAGGACGTTCTCCCCGTCCGAGGCGCACTTCGTCTTCGACCTGGAAGTCCAGTAGGGGTTGTACCTCAAGAACGGTCTAGCGGGTCGAGTTCAAGGCCGCCCATGTCATCCTAGCCGCATCCGCGCTCTCCCTCACGTCGTGGGCGCGAACGATGCTCGCTCCGTTCTGGATGCTCATCGAGAGCATGGCGAGACCTCCGCTGAGCCTGCCGTCGACGTCCTTGTCCAGGACCTTGCCGATGAAGCTCTTGCGGGACGCGCCGACAAGGACCGGCAGACCGAGGCTCTTGAACTCCTTCAACCGCGAGATTATCTCCAAATTGTGTTCGGCGGTCTTTCCGAAGCCGATGCCAGGGTCGATGATGATGGATTCCCTGCGGATGCCTTTCTTCTCGGCCCGCTTGATCCTCTCCCTGAGAAAGCGCAGGATGTCTGCGACGACGTCGTCATAGCGGGGGCTTTTCTGCATCGTCTTGGGAGTTCCCTGCATGTGCATGATCACGATGCCCGCCTCATGCCTGGCCACGACTCCGGCCAGTTCCGCCCTCGTGAGGCCAGTTATGTCGTTTATGATGTGTGCCCCCATGTCCAGGACCTTGCTCGCGACCCGCGGCTTGCACGTGTCGACAGATATGAGGACATTCGCATCGTCGATTATCCCCTCAAGAACGGGAACTATCCTCTCGAGTTCCTCCTTGGCGGAAAGGGTGTCAGAACCAGGGCGCGACGACTCCCCGCCGATGTCGAGGATGTCCGCTCCCTCCTTGACCAGCTTCTTCGCATGGGCTATCGCCACCTCCGCGTCCAAGAACTCGCCGCCGTCCGAGAACGAGTCGGGTGTGACGTTGATCACGCCCATGACCAGCGGGCGGTCAATCCTCAGTTGCCTTCCCCCCGCCTTCAGCGTGAACGCCCCCTTGGAGTAATTCTCAAGAGTCTCTTCAATCTCTTCGGCAATCCTCGGACACTCGAACGGTTGCATCGAGAGCTTCCTGGTTGCCCGCTCGAGCTGCTTGACGGTGCCCATGAGGAGCACGTCGGTCTCCTTGCGGGTGAGGGCAACCGCGCCCTTTGCGACCGCAGCTTCACCGCCCGCGGAGAGCATCTCCTGCTTGAGGATGTGCGCTTCCTTGACGCCCACTCCTTCGAGCCTGATCAGGGCATGGAGAGCCTTGGGGGTCATGATGCTCACGCCCTCGGGGTAGACGCCTATGTCCCTGAATCGCTTCCTCACCTGCTCCTCGGTCGAGAGCTCGACCACCCTGGCATTGAACATCGTGTTGCCATCTCGATGCCTCTATTTCTGAGTTGTGTTTTTATAGAGAGATTTCTTTCTACTTGTGAATGAAGGTACTGTTCATCCACTCCGATTTCATGAGGTACGAGGTGAAGGACAAGACGCGGTTCGCCGAAGAGATCTCCCCTGGAGAGGAAAAGGGAGAGGTCAAGGAGGCTCTCGTGGCCTTCCTGACCGTCGAGAAAGGTGATGAGGGACAAATCGAGGAAACTTCGGCGGCTGCGGTAGAGGAGATAGTGACCACCGCCGAGAAGGTATCCGTCCGCACAGTAATGATCTACCCCTACGCTCATCTCAGCTCTTCACTCGCGGGGCCGAGCATGGCGAAGAAGGCCCTGGAACTGATGACCGCCAGTCTGCGGGACCGGGGCTACGATGTGACGGCACCGCCCTTCGGCTGGTACAAGGCGTTCGTCCTCTCATGCAAAGGGCATCCCCTGGCGGAGTCGTTCCGGGAGATAGAGGCGGGCGAGAAGGCGGAAAAGGTGGAAGAGACGGCGGAAGAGGATTTCCTTGTTCTCACGCCAGAAGGGAAGGAGTTCGAGCCCGAATCGTACACGGAAGGATCCGAAGCGTTCCAGGTATTGATGAGGAAGGAGGCCCTCAAGGAGGAGCACAAGGCCGCCGAGAAGCCCGCCTATCTGCGCCTGTGCAAGAAGTTCGGGATGGAATGGGAGCCCATGAGCGATGTGGGCCACATGAGGTATAACCCGAGGGGCGCCATCATATTCGACCTGTGCGCGGACTATGCGACCGCGGTGGTCAATTCGCTGGGTCTGCCAGTCATGCAGGTCAAAGGAACGAACATGTTCGATCTCTCGGAGCCCGCGGTATCGGAACACGCGGAGCTCTTCGGTGACAGACTATACACGATCGAGACCAAGAGGCGATCCTTCGTGATGAGGTATGCCGCTTGTCACCAGCAGTTCGCAATGATCAAGGACTGGAACTTCAGCTACAAGCAACTCCCTTTCGGCGCGTTCGAGGTCGCGGATTCCTATCGCCTCGAACAGTCTGGTGAGACGATGCTCGCATTCAGGGTCAGAAGGATGAACATGCCGGACCTTCACGTCTTCTGCAGGGACGACGAGGAGGCAAGGGAGTGGCTTCTGAACCTGCACGACAGGATCATGCGGGAGGCGAAGGACCTCGGAAGGGATTATGAGGTCCTCATAAACGTCTCATCCAGAGAGGCCTACGAGAAGGAGAAGGAGCTCATCCTCGAGATCTTGAAGAGAGAGGAGAAGGAGGGCCTCATCCACTTCTACCTCAGCGGGAAGAACTACTACTGGACCGTGAACATCGAGTACGTGATCATGGACGCGATCAAGCGGGAGAGGGAGATAGGCACGGTCCAGATCGACGTGGGAAACGCGGAGAGGTTCGGCATGAGCTTCGCTGACAAGGACGGGAAGAAGCGCTTTCCGATCATACTGCACTCCGCCATGTTGGGGACCATCGAGAGGTACATCTACATGGTCCTGGACACGGCTGTGAAGATGGAGGAAGAGGGAAGAGTAGGACATCTTCCGTTGTGGTTGAACCCCGAGCAGGTGAGGTTCGTTCCTGTCTCGGACGATCATCTCCAGAGGGCTTCGGACCTCGCCAAGGAACTGAGGAAGGGCTCCGTCAGAGTGGGTGTCGACGATACCGGCGGGTCTGTCTCGAAGCGGGTCAGGGACGCAAAGACGAACTGGATTTCCTACGTGATAGTGATCGGCGAGAAGGAGATGAAGGGAGACCGGCTCGTCGTATACGACCGCGAGCGGGACGAGAACAGGGAGATGACCCTGGGTGGCCTCCTCGGTGAGATCGAGAAGAAGATGGAGGGAAGGCCCTTCCGCCAGATGTACGTTCCTTCAGAGATCAGCAAGAGGCCTCAGTTCTGAAAAAATAGAAGGGGGGAGGAGGTAATCGTGAGTCCCCCAAAAAAAGAGGAGGAGGTTTATCGTTATCTGACTATTGAGATTCCGTGAGTGAGGAGGGGTTCATCGTCATAGATCACTTGTCCCGCTGAGGGGCTGAGGAGGTTTGGCGAGTGCACGCCCGTGATTATGCTCAATACCCTGATTACGCCCGCGAAGTTTTCGTCCACTCTCGCCCCGAAGATTACGTTAGCGTCCGGGCTGAGCTGGGAGGATATCCCGTTCACGACCGAGTACGCGGTCCCGATCGAGAGGTCCGGTCCCGATGTGAGGTGGATTAGGGCCCCGCTCGCATCAGAGTAGTCGATGTCGAGGAGAGGGTTGTTGAGCGTCTCCACGATGACCTGCTCTGGGTCGTCGGCGCATTCCTCTCCGTAGAGGATGGTCGCGGTCTGACCCGTCGACATCATCGTCTTGACGTCGGCGAAGTCCAGGTTAATGAGCGAGGGTAGAGTGATCGTCTCTGTTATTCCCCTGATGACCTCCGATATCAGCTGGTCCATCACGCAGAACGCCTGCTCGATGGGGAGGCTGGGAACCATCTTCACGAGCCTGTTATTGTCGAGAACGATGACGCTGTCGCAGTAGCGGCGGAGCTTCTCGAGGCCCTCCTTCGCGGCCCTGCACCTTCTCTTCTCTGCGTCGAAGGGAGTCGTCGCGATGGCAACGACTACGGATCCCATGCTCTCGGCGAGCCTTGCAACGACCGGTGCGACGCCTGTGCCCGTGCCGCCTCCCATTCCCACGGTGATGAAGGTCATGTCCGCCCCGCTGATGAGCCTCCTGATGTCGTCCTCGGCGAGCAACGCGCAGCGCTCCCCGACCTCGGGGCAGCCACCGGCTCCCATTCCTCGGGTAATGGATCTGCCGATGAGGGCCTTCTTCTCGGCTTCGATGCGGTCTATGTGCATCTTGTCCGTGTTGATCGCGACTGTCTGGGCACCGTGAACGCCAATCCGCATTAGTCTGTCCACGCTGTTGTTCCCTGCGCCACCGCAGCCGACGACCAGTATCTTTGGTTTTCCGAAGTCTACGCTCATGTCGAAGCTCCTTGCTTCCTTGACTAGATGATCCATACCCATTATCTCACCGTTCGTTAGAGTGTGGAGGGAATGCTTGCGCATTCCTTCCGATGTGCATCCCGTTGTGTCGTTCCCTTCCGGGCTAGGCCCTTTTTCTTTCGACTACTTCCGACAAGCGTCTCCGGATATACTCCCGCACGGCGTTCCTAACGGCATCCTCAACGGAGACCGAGTCGCCGCTCTTCACGAGCTCCTCTAGGTTCACGACGTTTCCCTTCGGAAGCTCGATCGTCATCTTGCGGATGTAGTCGGGGGCGAACTTCTCGTCGATGAAGTTGTTGATTGCGGCTCTGACGGCGTCGGATATTGTTGCGAATTGTCCGCTCTCCACTAGCGCATGGAGAGCACTCACCTGTACACTTGGCACCCTGACAGTCACTCTTTCTGATTCCGACGCCATGTTGATTCCCTGTAGTTCGCGTCGGACACCACTTTCGTATTTGTCCGACATTTGTCGGTAATAGCGTATTCTATATAAATAGTTTCTTATGCTCCCGCTGACGCAAGGAGGTGGGGATTCCATCACCGCAACGAGTCTGAACATTTTTTATCTTGTGAAGCATACACAACAGAGACCCGGATGAGAACCGCAGACCCGTACTTCGTGGATCGAGGCGTCTTCAAGAGGTTTCCCCAGAGGAACATCTGCTTCAGTCGGGCAGGGTGGGACAAGGATTTCACCGCATACGGCAGAGGGATATACGACAGAGCGGAATCGAAGATGGAAAGGGGACAGGAGGGGTACGCGAGAGAGGATTACGCTGCCATGTCGGCTGCGTGGTCCGTGCACGACACCTTGCCCCGCTCAAGAGGTCTGCGGATGGGCGGGAGCCTGTCGGCCTATGCCCCGGCGTCCAAGCCCGCAGAGACTCACGCGGACCCAAAGAGGAACTCGGAGTTCATCAGCCGGTTCGCGAAGGACCTAGGGGCCGCGGAGGTCGGGACCACGAGCCTGAACTTGGACTGGGTATACTCTCATGATGCGGAGGGAAAGCCGCTGGACCTCGAGGAGTCCGTCAGTCATGCGATCGTCTTCCTTGTTCCGATGGACCAGAAGATGCTCGCTCGTTCGCCCGGAGTGCCCGCCTCCACCGCGGTCGGTCTGGCGTATTCCAAATGCAGAACGATTTCGGAGAGCATCGCGCGTTGCGTGGCCCAGCTTGGGTACAATGCTCATCCAGCCGTGAACGAACTGGCCCTCTCCGTGCCACTGGCAATAGATGCCGGGCTCGGAGAGTTTGCTAGGAACGGGTTGCTCGTCTCGGACGTGCATGGGATGGCGGTAAGGATTGGCAAGGTTCTGACGGACATGCCGCTGCAACAACACCCGCCCGCGGATCTGGGTGTGAGGGATTTCTGCAGGAGATGCAAGCGGTGCGCGGAAAAGTGCCCGCCCAAGGTCATATCCTTTGATGATGAACCTAGCGGGAAGACGTTCTCCATCTCCAACAACCCAGGAATCGTGAAGTGGTACGTGAACGTCGACCGTTGCTACGAGTTCTGGTGCAACAACGGAACCGACTGCTCCAATTGCATTGTGTCGTGCCCTTTCACCAAACCGGATACGTGGCCTCACAGGCTGGCCCGATCGATCATCAGAAGGACAGGTTTGCTGAACGGACTGTTCCTGCGACTCGATCGTCTCTATCAATGAAAAGCGCCCCAAGCTCGCAGTTCCCCTTCTCATGGGAACGTCAGTATGGGGGCCCTATTCTTCCCCGATGTCGACGTCCTCAGCTTCAGAGGCGGACGAGGGGAGGTATCTCATGATTGTCCCCGCGACGAGTAAAAGCAGGACCAAAACTGTCACAGGGCCGGCCATGGAAGGGTAGGTCCACACCTTCCAGCCCTCTTCAGCATAGACAAGGAACGACAGAAGCAGGAGAGCGATGTATATCACGAGGAGTATGGACCCGAGGATGATGAGGCCGTTTCCCAGGTCCCGCAGCGTCGTCCTGTCCGCTACCGCCATATCGTTCTCCACGCTGGATATGGGGATTCGTGTGCTAAAAGGCTTTCGCAGAGATTCCAGCGGGGCGTTCCAGGATGCCGAATCTCTGCTCTGCGAGGAAGTCGGTGTCGGGGCCAAGCTGTCTCTCCACGATGCTCTTGGCCAGGAACTCGAAGGCTTGCTGGACGTTGTTTCCCGTCTTTGCGCTCGTCATCACGACAGAGGAGGAGAATACATCGCCGAGTCTGAACACATCGTCCTCGTGGACCTCGACCTGATCGACGAGGTCGTCCTTGTTCACGATGATGCACATGGGCAGGTTCCTCACCGACTCTGGGGTTGCCGCAATCCAGTGGTCAAGACTCTCAGCCGTGCTTCTCCGCGTCACGTCACAGACAGCCAGCAGTCCCTGAACTCCGCGGAAGTACGCCTCGTCCGTGAGGTCTGACAGGGGAAGGTCCCCCATGATGTCCCACAGCGTCATGTCGATCTCAATCATCTTCTCCCGAAGCTCCAGCTGGAGCTTGACGACCTTCTTGTACACCTTCGCGCCCATTGTCTGGCGGTACTCCCCGCTAAAATGGTCCATCATGTATCTCTCGACAAGACAGGTCTTTCCCACTGCTCTGTCACCGATTAGGCAGAGTTTGATCTTCATCTTGTCATAGTCCACGGTAGGACCTCTGAGGATGTGGACTTGATTGCGGCTTAAATGCCTTCTTTCGTGTTTATCAGGATTAATAGTGAGTCCGCATTCGCCTGAGGAGCCTGTCCATCCTTCTAAAGGCCGTTGCAGAACGTATCGATGCCACTGATGACCACAATCTGGGCAAGGATCAGCAGAATGTAAGGATGGATTCCTTTCTGTGAGATGCGACTTAGAACCGCGCGGAGATTGTCCAGCTTGCCCTCCGAATCCTGATCGGTCAGGGAGTTCCGACAGACGAGGTGCTTCAGCCAGCCCCTGTGCTCCTCGAACCTCTCTTTCCCGACTTCCGGGGAGAACCGGATCTCCTCGTCGTCCACAAAGATGAATGGATTCCCATGGATCTCGATCGTCCTCTCCAGTCGGTTCAGCTCGGCGAACAGCATCTGCAGCTTCAGGCTGTCATCGATGTCCTGCTCCACGAAACGGAACTCCGGGAAGTTCTCAAAATCGGGCTCCATATGCCAGGATTAGAGAGGCATATCAGAGTATATCGTTTTCCTTTAGATTTTCAAAGATGATAACGAGCTGGCCCAACAGCCAGTCAAAATCACATGCTTTTTGTCCTTTCGAGCAGGCACGCCATCATAATTGGGAGGAACGCTGTGGCATCACCCTCGATCGTGACTTCACTGGCCTCCTCCGCCACCTTTCCCCAGGATATCCCTTCCCTCACTCGAGCTCCAGAGAGGCTTCCGTCATACTCGAGGGCCGTCGTTACATAGACGGCGTAGTCCAGACCCCCTTTGAACTGGTTCCACCACATCGTATGGTGCTTCGATATCCCGCCACCGACCATCAGGGCCCCGGTCTTCTCCGCTTCGAAGACCATGTCGCTCAGCTCCTTCTCGTCCTGGAAGACGTCAATCGTGAGGTCCTTGTGCTCCTGCCAGAAGCTCCAGACCTGATAGCCGAACGCGCCGTCCGTGATGCCGGGAACGTATACTGGGATCTTGTTCTTCACCGCCCAGTAGAGAATGGAGCTCTCGTCATCCATGCTCGAGCCGAATCGCCACAAGAGGTCCTTGGTCGAGATCCTCCGGGTCCCCTCTTCCCACATCTGTTCGAGAACAGGCTGGATCCGCTCCTCGAGGATCTTGCCATAGCTCTCGTTCGGAACAAGGACGTTCCCAAGCCTGTTCACGCCCTCGCGGTGAAGAAGCGCGTCGTCCATGTCAAAGCTCCCGTGATAGTACTCGGCCCAACTCCTCGCCAGATCGTGGTCAACGGTTCCGCATGTGGTGATGACTACGTCGAACCATCCAAGCTTCAGCATGTCCTTGATAATCCCCCTGGCCCCGGTGGCGATTATGCACGCGGGGAACGAGAGGAACCTCAGACAATCCTCATCCTCGATCATCCTCTGAAGTATCTCTGTCCCATCCGCCAGCTTCTTGGCTGTGAACCCTCCGGAGGCTCTCATCGCGCTCACGAGATCGCTCACGCTCATGCCCTTGCGAATGGAGATGTCCTCGACCACGTCGGACAGGACGTCCTCACGGTTCATCGTAGACGGGTAAGCGGGACATGCATAAAAGCTCTCATGGGAAAGATTATTAATCGGTCGCGCAGATGACGCGGAGATGAGGGCCAAGGATGTGATGGTCAAGGATACCATCGTTCTCTCCCCTGAGGATACTATTGCGGATGCGGTCGAGAAGTTCGCGAAGCATAGGATCGGTGGTTGCCCTGTCGTGGATGACAAAGGATGCGTCCTGGGAATCATGACGGAAACGAACATACTGGAATCCCTGAAAACGCACTACAAAGAGCTCAAGATGAGGGTTCCTCCTGAGACGATAATCGGAATCAGCTTCGTGGAGATCGCCAAGAAGAGGGAGGCCGTGGAGGCTTTTGAGCGGATAGCGAACACGCCTGTGAGGGATGCCATGACAAGAAAGGTCGTCACGGCTGCGCCGGATGATGAGGTCGAGGATGTGATCCAGATGATGGTCAGGAACGACGTGAACAGAATCCCGGTCGTTGACAAGGGTGTGCTCGTGGGAATAGTGACGCGCGGCGATATCCTGAGAGCTGTGCAGGGCATGCTCACCTGATCAAGGCTTGAAGATCCCCTTTAGCTTGTCCTTGATGCCTTCCCTTTTCGCGCTCCACTCGAACACTCTATTGCAGTCCATGCACTTCCCCCATCCGTTGTCGTAGAACTCCAGGTTCCTTGACTTGCAGGCGCCGCATATGCCCTCCGTCGGCTTGGCGATTCCCCGCCTTTTCCTCTCGTCCTCCAGCCTCGGGGCCAGGCGTCTCGCAAGCTCTTCGGCTTCCTTTGCGAAATACGTGCCGTTCACGTAGTCGCCCTGGGACAGGATCTCCTTCGCCTTCTCGAGAACTGTCTTGACCTCGGTGACGTCAATCCGATACTCCTCGGCCTCGAAGATAAGCGGTTCGACCTTCATGATTATCCTCTGGGCGTTCTCCACCTGCCTCCGCCTCAGCTCCATCGCCTTCTGAATCTGCTTGTGCTGGGACTGCATTGCAGCGTGCTCCGCTCTCTTGGTCAGCTCGTTGCAGAGGATGTAGTCCTTGTTTCTCAGTGCGATCTTCGCCTGTTTGAGGAACTTCTCGGCTTCCACGATGTCGGCTCCTACGTGCTCTGCTTCTTCGACTATGACCGACGTGGCCGGTATGGCCTGCTTTATCTCCTCAATCCGGGTCTCCTTCGCCTTCTTGGCAAGCTTCTCGGCTCTCGCCAGATGCTTGAGACTGGCGGTGTAGTTACCGCTCTCCATGGCCTCCTCGGCCCGCCGGATGATGTCCCTCGCCTTGGAGATGTCGGCACCCAGGTCAGCGACGTCGAAGACGAAACGTCGGGTCGAGAGGAAGGTCTCCTTTGACTTCTGGACGTCCGCCGCATACAGCTTCTTCGTGGCCTTGTCGATGCTCTTGATGACTTTCTTGTCCTCGAATATCGAGCCGTCCGCATAGGCCTTCTTCGCCCTCATGATCACGGAGATTGCCTTGTCGACTTTCGCATCTGTCTTCCCGCTTTCCCTTACAAGACCCTCCGCCGAGAGCAGCGCGTAGCTGTACGTGTACCTGTGGAAGTTCCTGAGCAGGTCATCTATGTCTGCCAGCGCTTCCTGAGTCAGGGACAGGGCCTTCGCGTAGCTGCCCTCCTCATATCTCATGCGGGCGCGGTCGACCAGCTCCTCGACTCTTCGAAAATCCACGTCGACGTTCTTGCCCTCTATGATGACGGGGTCCGCCTCCTCGTCCTCTAGCGGCGGGAGTTTCTCGGCCTCTTCCACAATCTCCTGCACGTCCTCGCCAATCTCGGCCGTTTCCTCTTCGTCCTTCTTGAGCTCCTCGACCTCATCCTCCAGGAGGAGATTATCGATGTCCTCGACCGCGGCGATCGCCGACACGATGTCGACCTTCTTCTTCAGACCCTTCAAAGAAATCGAATGCTCCCTAGCGAACTCTCTGAGCTCCTTGACCTTCATCTTGGACAGTGTGTCCTCTACTGCAAGCGGCATGAATGCTCCCCAGGAAGCTATGCGCTAATCAAATCGTGCGGTAATAAAAGTTTCGACGTCTCTCGCCGCTTGGATGCTGGAGAGACAGATGGATCATCCCGTCCTGTCTATGACGGCACCGATCTCCTTCTCGAACATGGAGACGAGTTCTTTGGCCAACTCGTCCTTCAGTTTCTCGGGAACGAGCTCCATACCCAGTTTCGCCCCGCACTTCGCAATCTTCAAGAGAGCGTATCCTTCCTTCACCTTCGCCTCTATGAAATCGGTGACGGCCTCCTTCACCTCTTGCTTAAGCTCTGGATTCGACTCGAGCTTTGCCCTCATGTACAGCTTTATCTCGTCCTTTATGAGGTCCCTGACGGCCTCGATGAGGATGTCCTCTGATCTAAGCACGCCCCCGGAGGCTTTGATGAAAGGTTCCACGATGCTCTCCTCTACCATGCTGCTCCCTATCTCCTCTTACGCTAAAATCCTTTCCGTACAAGTTAAATACCCTCCTCGCTTGGCCAGAAACATGAAGATGAAGGAGATCTACGGCCTGGCGATCAGGATGGGTATGGAAGCGGATCCCAGGGGCAAGAAGTTCGTTCAGGGTGAGCTGAGGAAGACCAAGAAGAAGTTCGAGAAGATGAACGATGAGAAGAAAGAGGATTTCGATCTGGAGAAGCTGAAGAACCCCTATTCCGACACCAGGATGCTCTACGGTGATGGCGACAGGAAGGTCAAGAGAATGCTGGTGGGTATCGACATGACCTCAGGTGAGGTCGTCATGGCCGATCGTCTCGAGGACAAGGGGAAGAAGATCGATCTCATCCTAGGACACCACCCTAGGGGCCGCGCTCTGGCAGAGCTCCACGATGTAATGCACCTTCAGGAGGAGTGGATGAGGAGCCTGGGCGTTCCCATAAACGTGGCGGAGGGGGTCATGCGGGAGAGGATAATGGAGGTGCAGAGGCGGGTCATGCCTGCGAATCACTCTCAGCCGGTGGATGCCAGCCGGATATTCGACATCCCGTTCATGACCGTTCACACGCCCTGCGACAACATGGGATACAAGTTCGTCCAGGGACTGATGAACAGGAAGAAGCCTGAGACCCTGGGGGATGTGATGAAGGAGTTGAAGAAGGTTCCAGAGTACAAGGAAGCTGTCAAGAACGCTGCAGGGCCCAAGATAATCATCGGCGCGAAGGATGACAAGGCGGGCAAGGTCATCGTCAAGTTCACCGGAGGCACGATGCCGGGCAAGGTGGTGTACAAGGAGATGTCCCATGCAGGCGTGGGAACCATGGTCGGGATGCACATACCCGAGGACCATCTGGAGGAAGTAAAGAAACACCACATGAAATTCGTGGTCGCGGGGCACATGGCCTCCGACTCCATCGGGCTCAACCTGCTGGTCGACAAGCTCGAGGAGAAGGGGATCGAGGTGATACCTTGCTCTGGCTTCATCAGGAACAAGAGGAAGTAGACCGTCGGGCCGCGCTCGGTGATGACACAAGAGGAGAAGTGGTCTCTGGCAAAAGGCTTTATTAAATCGCAATGCCATTATTATTGATGATGTTCCCAGAGAGAGGGGGTAGCGTGTTCAAGGACATGAGCAAGCTCTCCTTCGAGTATCTGCCAGAAAGACTCGTTCATAGAGAGAAGCAGGCGAAGCGGCTGACGACCCTCTTCAGGCCGGTCATCGAGTCGAACGTGACGCAGAACGCCTTCCTCATGGGAAGCGTCGGGACAGGGAAGACCCACCTCACCAAGAGGTTCTGTATAGATTTCCAGAGGTTTGCCAACTCGAAGGGGAAGAACCTCGAATACGTGATAGTGAACTGCAGGCAGAGGAACACGGACTCCGCCGTTCTCCTGAGAATCCTGACGCATTTCGATGAGCGGTTCCCGGACAGGGGGTTCAGCATAACCGAGATGCTTCAGATCCTGCGAAAGCACATCCAGAAGAGAAAGGCCCATCTCCTTGTGGTCCTCGACGAGGCGGACGTCCTCCTGAAGAAGAGCGGTTCGGACCTGATCTACAGTCTTTCGCGTTTCGATGAGGAGTCCGTGGGACAGAAATCGTCGGTCTCCATGATTCTGATCTCCCAAAAGTACGTCCTGGACATAATGGATGTCCCCTCCCTTTCAACGTTCAAGAGGACGAACATCATCGAGTTCGGGAAATATCCGACGGACGAGCTCAGAGACATAGTAGGTGACAGGGTGGAGCTCGCCTTTCATCCCGGGATGGTTGAGGATCAGTCGGTGAGCCTAATAGCTGACATAGCATCGGAGTGGGGGGACGCCAGGTATGCGATCGAGCTCCTCGAGAAGGCGGGGATGCTGGCGGACGAGGAGAGCTCCAAGGAGGTGACCCCGGAGAACGTGCGGGCCGCCAAGGCCGAGACGTATTCAACTATCACGGAGACCAAGATCGGCGAGCTGGACCCGCATAAGAAGCTCGTCCTGCTGGGGATAGCGAGGAGGATGAAGCGGGAGGCGTACATAACCACTGGAGAGGCCGAGGATGGATACGCAATCGCATGCGAGGAGTTCGGAGAGAGAAAGCGAGGACACACACAGTTCTGGAAGTACCTCAAAGAACTGGATGCTCTGGGCCTCATAGACACGAGGGTGTCCAGAGAGGGGATGGTAGGGAAGACTACCATGATATCCCTTCCAGAGATTCCCGCGAAGGTCCTGGAGGAGAGATTGGAGAGCGGGCTGAGGCTTTGAGATGAAAAGACCCTACAACATGACTGGCGGCCTGTGCTATCTGGTCAAGGAGAAGAAACCGGAAATCAGCTTCAGGATATTCAAGATGATCATGGAGGATGGCGCTCCTGGGCTTTGCGTCACCCGCCTGCATCCGGAGAGAGCGAGAAAGGATTTCGGACTCGGGGATGTCAGGATAATATGGTTGTGCCACACCCCTGGGGAGGACTACCACGACCCGACGGCGCTGGGGACGCTCCTCAAGGTGATAAGCAAGTTCATCCAAGACCAAGGTGAGTGTGTCGTTCTTTTCGATGGATTCGAGTATCTTATGATGAACAACGGTTTCCTCCAGACGCTCCTGTTCGTTGAGAACCTGAATGAGTTCGTGATGCAGAACAAGGCAATTGTGATTTTGCCCGTCTGTCCAGACACCTTGGATGAGAAGGAGCTCGCGCTTCTTGAGAGAGACCTGCAGGTCATCGAGACTCCGACCGTTGAGAGGGGACTGGAAGCCACCAAGTTGATAAAACTGCTCGACAACTACTGAGCAAGCTTTATCTGGCGGGCATGAGTTATTCCGATCGTGGAGGGGAACAGACTACTGCGGTTGCTCGTCACAATGTCACTCGTCGGAGTCGTGGGGCTCTTCGCCTATTCGCTCTCACTGGAGCCAGTTGACAAGGGCATCGGGGAGATCGGTACGGAGGATGTGGGCTCTCTCGTGTCCGTGAATGGCGTGGTCGCGACGGCCTGGAAGACGTCAAGAGGGGACCTCAGTATCATCCTGACGGATGGGGTGGACTGCATCCATGTGTACATCCCTGAGAAGAGCGTGCCTGGGGACGAACGTCTCATTCCAGGCACGGTTGTGTCGGTGAGCGGCGAGGTCCAGATCTACGCAGGAGAGCTTGAGATATTCGTGACCTCCTCCACGAGCATAAGGATAGTGAAGGAGTCGACCAGTGGTTCCATACCACCAGGCGTCCTCGCAGAGATGCCCGATGTCTTCGCAGGAGAGACCTTGCGCGTTCATGGATCGGTCCGGAACATCCACGTTCTGAGAGATGAGAACCTTCAGGCAATAGGCTCCGTATTCGACATCAGCGCGGATGGATATGAGATCTCCTGCATGGTCTTCGGGTGGGACTGGGAGGTTGACCCAATGGGCATCACTGAGGGAGGCACCACGGTCTTCGAGGCGACCTGGGAGTACTACGCAAGGGAAGCGATGTGGCAGCTCGTCTCGGACGAGCCAAGCTTCGGAGTCTAGTCCTCCAATTGGACCTCGATTGTGTTGTCCACGTGCTCGAGGAACTTCTCCTCCTTCCCCTTTGGTATGGACGCGCCTGCGGCGATCGAGTGGCCACCACCGGCCCCGCCCAGGACTTCCGCCGATTCCTTGAACGCCTCTGCCAGGTTCACTCCCTTTCCCACTAAGTCCTTCGTCGCCCTTCCTGAGATCCGTGTTTTCTCGGTCAGGACGGAAAGAGCCACGGTCGCGAGGTCTGGATTGAGCATGTATCTCATGGCGACCCCGCCGATGGTTCCCGCAAAGGAGGGGTTCTCGACGTAGAAGAACTGCGTATGGTTCTTCTCGAACGCTCCCTCGTCCTCCACCTTCTTGAGTCCCACGAGGACCTGATCCAAGAACTCCTTCCTGAGCCTCTTTCCCTCCTCCAGAGCGGACAGGTCGCCAAGACATATCGCGACCCCGATTCCGTCCTTCCCGAGCCTTCCGCAGGCGTTCACGTAGGCCGCGGTCCAGTTGGCATAGGTTCCGCGGGACACGTCCCAGTAACCTTCCTCGATCACTTCCTTCACGTCCTCCGCTGTGACGCCCTGCTCGAGGAGTTTTAGTGACACGGCCGAGATGAGCTTGGTCTTGGACTCGCCCTCCAGCTCCTCGACGCGCATGTCGGGGGATATGCCTAGGTCGGTGAGGAAGGAACCGGCACCACCCACGTTGCCGGATATGCCGAGCACATAGGGATTGATGGAAAGGGACAGGGCCTCCGCGAGGGTGTCACCGAGGAATGTGTGCGTTCTGTCTATCCTCATTCCCGCCTTCTCTGAGGCCTCCTTGACGATGGAGCGGTTGAGGCCTTCGAGACCGCCTGGGTGCTGTCTGTCTGCCACGGCTCCCGCCAAGGCAATGCCGGCCAGGTCCCAATTCGCCTCGTCCATAACGGTGGCGAGGGTGAAGGACAGGGTGGCCGCACAGGCCCCCTTCGTCCCGTCTATTCCGTGAAGGTGAGAGTTTATGTGCACAATCTTCTCGCTGTCCCCTCTGGGTTCGTGATGGTCGAGGACGATCACTTCCGCGGACAGCTTCTCGAGGGCTGGGAGGCTATTGCTGCCCATGTCCGCCATGAGTATCACATCTTCGTCCCCCTCAAGGGTCTCGATGAAGGCCTCGTCGAGCGACCGGGTGGTCCTCACCTGGAAGCTCAGTCCTTCACGATGGAGCGCCTTCGCCAAGATGCCCGCGGCGCACAGTCCGTCCCCGTCGTAATGAGAGACCACCTTCACTCTCGTTGCCGAGGAGAGCACGTCCACGGCTTCTTCGAGCTTCCGTGAGAAATCCTCAGGCAGTTCCAGAGACATGGCTTCACTTCACTTGAAGCTCAGCCGTTTGAATAGAATACTTCCAGTCCTTCGGCATCACTCCGGTCCGGATGTAGTACTTGGTGATCCTCCTGATCTTGGCTTCGATCAGATGGAGCCCTCTCTTGTTGTGCAGGTCCTTGGGGTTGGTCTTGAGGTGCGCGTTCAGCTGCACCGCCTTTCTCATGAGATTCGACAGGTCCTCCGGTAGGGAGGGGGTCATCTCGTTCTCCCCAAGTATCTGAGTGATGCTCTTTCCAGTGGCCAGGCGGACGTTGGGTACGCCGTGCTGGTCTCTCAAACGAAGGCCTATCAGAGCGCTGGACATGCCCTCCTTGGAGTACGTTACCACGAGGTCCTCGATCTCCCTCGGTTTGGGCTTGACCCACTTCGGATTCTCTGTCAGGTAGGGCCTCGTCGAGGACGCCTTTCCCTTCTTCTTTGCATGCATTCTGGCCATTGGAAACCTCGGAGATTCCACAGATGATGCATCTACTATTTAAGATTGGTGCAGGCAGCCAGTCGCCTCATTTCTGGGCTATGAGGGCGGCATGATCCTTCTCGTACGGGTCCAGGTTGACCCTCTGCAGGACATTGACGCCCGAGCGCGAGAGCTCGTCCTCCACGGCATCGTAGACCCGCGTGGGCCTCTTCGTCACATCCACGCTCCTGGCCTTGATCATGAGGAACGCGTACCCTCCCTCCCGTACCAATCCGAGATTCTTCAGCAGGATTCCAGCCTGGTTCCTCTGGGCGACGTCCTGGTAGACTATGTCGGCCCTTCCGATCGCCGCTTGGTAGCTCTCGGGCTTGTTCGCGTCGGCGAGGATAGGCATCATGTTCTTCCTGGACTCGCTCAACGAGACAAGCTTCCTGAACGGGCGAGGTGATAACTCAACGCAATATATGACGCCACGGGAGCAGATGTCCGACAGGTGGCTCGCGGTCGTCCCGCTTGCCGCGCCGAGGTACAGGACGGTCGAGTCCGCTGCGAAGGGGAAGACATCGCATCCTTTGAGGATGAGAGCCGCCAACTTGCTCCTCCTGGGATTCCAGAACCTGTACTCGGTCTCGTCCTGGGTCTTCAGCCGCTCACCGTAGACGGCTTCCCCCGGAACGAGGTTTCGAGTGAACAGGCCCGGCCCGTCCGTGTACACATGTTCCATTCCCGCCGATCGGATCCTTGGCACGACGCTCTCATCCGCCGAGGAGTAGAAAACTCTTTCTAGGGTGGAGGGGCGGGGAGAACCGCACACGCTTGGGAAAGTCACGCTCAAACGAGGTTAACCGCCGAACCTCGGAGACGCCAAGATTCGTCCGCGAGCGATCCGTTTCATTCAGCCATCAATAACATTAAAGATTGGAATTCAGTTGCAGTCATTGAATGTCGGATAAGGACTTGAGGAAGGAAATCAGGGAACTCTCAGATAAGATGGAGAGGTTGGAAAACACCATAAAGGAGATGTCCGCGCCCTATTCCCAGGCCCTCAGCTATATCGAGAAGTTCCAGGACATATCAAAGGGCTACTTCAGGCTCTTGGAGCTCTACGAGAGATACGGAGCCATTTCCCCAGAGGTCCTCCTACCAGGCCTCAAGGACCCGATCTCAATCGAGATCATCAAGATACTCTTCGACGCAAAGGAGAGGAACATATCCGAGATAACGAGAGAGCTGAAGACTAGGAGAGGGACCGCATCTAGGAGGATAGTCCGAGAGAGGCTTCAGATCCTGGAGGAGAAGGGAGCGGTGAAGAGCACGAGTTCGCAGAAGAGCAAGAAGTACAGCATCTCTCAGAGGCTGCTCGACAAGTGGTCACAAGTGCTCGCTTTGCCTAAATATGAAGGTCATTCATATGAAGACAAGAGGTGATACGAAATGCCGGAAACAGATGCAGAAGAAGTGGCGGAGATTCTCGAGGTCGTCTCAGAGAAGATCCCGGCACTACTGAACAGCCTGACCGATGTCCTCTACGGAAAGGACCAGGCGATGAAATACGCCCAGGCGGTAGCGGGGTTCTACAAGGCGCTGAAGGAAAGCGGGATGACGGACGACCAGGCCTTTGCGCTGACGGAGACCTATATGTCGAATCTGAACTTGGCTGGGATGATTGGCGACGCCATGGGCGGGAAGAAGAAAATGAAGTTCAAGGTTGGCGACGAGAATGACATCGGAAGCGAGATCGAAGCAGAAATCAAGAAGAAGGTCAAGAAGGAATTCGAGGACGAGTGAGCCCGTACTCGATGTGGCGGTCTACATCCCCGTGCTACTGGTCAAGTTCGGCCTTGCCTTCCTGCGGTACGAGATGCGTAGGAAGAGGGGCGTCCGAGCCTTCAAGAAGGAGCTTCGCGCCCAGAACATGGGGAAGGATCACGTGAACCTCCTCACGATGAGCTACCAATCGGCGGGCAGCGTGAGGAGTCTCGTCAGCAACATCGGAAAGGGCGGCTCCATCCTGGATCTCGCGAGACTGGGCTAAGTGGGACCGGTCTCGCCCGCCTCCAGAAACCCACGCATGTCCGTAGGTTGGGCGAGGTGTTCATCTTCCCTCCTCTTCTGCTCCATTCTCTCAAGGGCGACCTCCCTTCCCTGCCGGGCTTCGAGGGAGTCCTCGTTCATCTCGAGTGCCCTGCCGAAGGATGACAGAGCCTCTGCAAAGCGGTCCATCGAAAGAAGAATCTGTCCTCTGTTGTTCCACAGCTCAGCAGTGGGGCGGATCTCGGTCGCCTTGTCGATCCACTTCAGGGAGTCGCCCCCCTTACCGAGCATGTGCAGCGCGACTGCCTTGTTCGCAAGAGCCTCTGGGTGTTCCGGCTTTGAGCCCAGCGCTCTTTCAAAACACTCGAGCGCGTCGTCGTAGTGACCCAGATGAAGAAGCGCCACGCCCTTGTTGTTGTGCGCCCCTGTGTAGTCCTGCCGCAGACCTATCGCCTCGTCGAAACAAGGCAGCGAATTGCCGTAGTTGCCCAGGCGCAGTACGATCTCTCCCTTCATGTTCCAGAGCTCAGGGATCTGATCGTCAATCTCCAGTGCCTCGTCTAGGAACTGAACGGCAAGACCGGATCGACCCGCCGGTATCGTGGCGAGGGCCTGCAACAGCATTGGAATGGGACCGTCCAGCCTGCCGACAAGGGAGTCGGCGACGTCCTCAGCATCGCTCCATCTCCCGGCACTGAGAAGGACCAGCGCCCTTCCCAGGAGCACCTCCACGCGATTGTCAACGGCAACAGCCTCGTCGGAGTAGCCGACCGAGCCCTCCTCGTTCACCACATCAAGCAGAAGGGACTTCGCAATCAGTGAGAGACCGGATTCCGGGCAGACCTCCAGGCACTTGTCGAGCTCATCCATCGCCCGCTTGGTCTCCCCCTTGGAGGCCAACAGCAGAGCCCTCCTGAAGCGGGACAGGCCGCCGCTCGGGGGCGCAATCTCGATCTCTGAACTTGCTTTCTCCTTCCCCAGTCGAATGAGCTCGAACAGCCGCGCCCTCAGGTACCTGTTCTTCCCCTTCTCGGGCAGACCGTAGAGCTTGCAGTAGTGCTTCAGGGTCGGTCTGTCGGCATCAATCACTTCATCAACAGTTGGCAGTGTCATTTGCTCTTCTCCTTACATTCGTCAGAGACCTTGCATTCCGCGCATCCCTCATCCTTTGAATCGTAGTCTCCATAGCAGGGGTATCCCTTCTTCCTGACCCCGGACTTCATCTTCTCCTTCGCCGTCTTCGCCTCGATGAGGCTCGGGTCGAGTGCCAGGGCCTCCTCGAAGCACTTCTTGGCGTTCGCATCCTCCCGCAGGTTCATGTGCGAGATGCCCTTCTGGAACCAGATCTTAGGATTGTCCTTGACTTCCTGGAGGATCTTGTCGAAGGCTTTGACGGCCTCCGCGTCGTCCCCTATGAGCTGGAGGAGGACGGCTTTGTTTATCCACGCATCGACGAAATCGGGATCAATCTCGAGCGTCCTCTCGTACATCTTCAGAGCCTCCTTCTCCTCTCCCAGCTTCCTCAACGCGGCTCCCCTGTTGTTCAGGGCCTGGGTGTTGGAGGCGTCGAGCTCGAGCACGCGGTCGTAGCACTCCACGGCCTCTTTGTATCTGCCCAGCGAATGCAGGGCCACTCCCTTGTTGGTCCATGCCTGAATGAACTTCTTGTTGAGGCCTATCGCCCTGTCATAGCATGCTATCTCTTCCTTCGTCGTTCCCATCCTTGACAGAACATTGCCGAGAGCGAGCCACAGCTCTGGGTCGCCGATGTTGTACTCCGCCGCCTTCTTGGCGCACTCGAGCGCCATATCCATTTCCCCGAGGGCCTCGCATATTCTGGACTTGAGCGACCAGGCGCGATCGTAATTGGGCTTCAGCTCGAGAGCCTGCTCCACATACTGAAGGGCCTTCTTGTGACTGTTAATGGAGAAGTGGTCGTTCGCCAGCTTCATGAATCCCTCCAACCTGTCGATGCTAGGCAGGAATCTCGCGCCCTCCTTCTCGATGAACTTCTTTCGCAGCCTGTTCTCCAGGGAGTCCGCAAGGTCATACTGCCTGAGAAGTGAGATGAACCCGTCGGCGTCGAACATCTTGATCTCGAACTCGTCTCCGTAGGCCTTGGCGTCCGAGCTGAACCCCGAGGGAGTGATGAATATACCTACCGCGTCCTTGTTCAGCGAGACTATCCTCTGCAGATCCTCAGGTTTCGCGGTGTCCTTCTTGAATGCCAACACGAGGGCGACTGGATCCTTCCCCGCGCGCTTCATCTCGCCCCTTATCCTCGTTTCCCCTCCAGAGGACTCGATCTCCTCGATCTGGACATCCATGTGATCGGCCAGCTCGCGGCAGAGACTCTGGAACTCCTCGTCCTCCATCTCGCCTATGGCCTTCAGGATCCCCTTCGCCACTTTTCCCTCTTCACCCATCATATTACCTTCTCCGTCTCCTCCATACATCTCTCCCTCAACCTTCCTGCCCTCTCATGGTTCTCGTCAATGGAGAGAGCCTTATCAAAGCACTTGAGCGCATTCGCATACATGCCCAGCCTCAGTAGCAGGGCTCCCTTGTTCACGAGCATGTCTGGATCGTTCGGCATCCGGGATGTCTCTCTTTCGAGTTTGTTCAGCAGCTTGATCGGATCCGCGACGTCGAGCAATATGTCACCGAGCAGCGTCCAGACATCCTCCTCATTGGGATTCTCCTTGATAGCCTTAACGATGGTGTCCGCCGCGTTCTCGTAGTCGGACGTCTGCCTCTGAGCTCTCGCCGTTCGAAGGTATGATTCGCGGTCCCCTGGCTCGATGGATCGAAGCTTGGACATCATCTCGAGAGCCTTCTCATGATCCGGATGTACCTCCAATAGGTCGTCCAGCCACTCCATTGCCTGGATCCTTTGGCCCATCCAATCGAGAGCCTCTGCCTTTCCCAGCCAGGCGTCGATGTTCTCGCCGTCCATCTCAAGAACCTTCTCGAAGCACCTCTTCGCCTCTTCGTACTTCCCCTGGCGCAGGAGGATGTCGCCCTTTCCTGTCCAAGGATCGGGGTAGTTCCACTTCAATGATATCGCCCGGTCATAGAACTGAATCGCAGCTCCCCACCTTCCCCTCTTATCCATGAGGTATCCCCTCGCCCACCAGACCTTCTCGTTGAGAGACGTCAGCCTTGCCAGACGATCCAGGATTTGCTCGGCCCTGTCCAGGTCGCCCAGTTCGAAGAGCGAGAAGATCACCCCCAGATTGGCATCGGTGTTCTTCGGGCTCCTGTCCAGGACGATGTCGTAACATAGAATCGCAGCTTCGTGATTGCCATCCTCTGCGAGGATCTTCGCCCTGGCAACGAGATAGCTTGTGTTATCGGATTCCATCTCAAGGATGTTCCGGTAGCACTCCACCGCATCGAGTGGCTTTCCCATCTCCAGCAGGGTGTTCGCCTTCTCCATCCACGCTCCCGTGTTCTTTTCGTTGATCGATATGACCGTGTCAAAGGCCTCCACCGCTTCACGGCTCTTCCCCAAGGCCTGCAACAGTTCTGCCTTGTTGAACCACCCATCTTCGTTCCGAGGATCCGACTCGAGGACGGAATCGTATTCGGCGAGGGCTTTTTCGTAGTCTCCCTGTTCCAGGTAATCCCTCGCGCTTTCCATGGTCTTCTCGGTGCGTTCATCACGGCCCTGTGGCCCTTCTGTGGGCTCGCTCTTAATCATCTCCTTGATGTTCTCAGCGATCTTCTGGCTTATTCCCTTCACTTGCGCGAGGTCTTCCAGCGAAGCTTTTCTGAGCCCGTTGATCGAGTCTATACCGTGAGCGAAGAGCGTCTCTGCCTTGCTCTCCCCGATCCCGTCAACCTGGAGGAGTATGTCCAGGATCTCCTCGCGGGCCACGGCAACCTCAAGGGGATTAATCAGGGCGGACTCGTCCTCTGGGAGGTCGACCGGCTCGGGCGCTTCGCTCGGTTGCTCGATGGACTCTCCCGTACTGACCATGTCATGAAGGACCTCTGAGACCTCCAGTGCCTCTCCCTCCCTTCCGAGTCTGAGGAGGACGTCGATCTTCTCTCTCCATGCCCGTATGAACATCCTGTCCCGCACAATCGCTTCGTCGAAGCACTCCACCGCCCGTTCGAGCTCGGACATGTCTACGAGAAGCGCTCCTCGGGCGGTCCAGATTCGCGGATCGTCCTCATTGAGATTCAAGGCCCGGTCAAGGCACTTCAAGGATTCCTCTAGCTGGTCCGTTCTGTGGAGCAGGACCCCTTTGGCCGTCCAGAGCTCGGCATCCTTCCTCAGTTCCTTGAGAGCTTCATCGACATGTTTCATGGCCTTCTTGTCGTCTCCGGATTCGAGGTATACGAGGGCGAGATTCCTCCTTGCCAGGATGTTCGACTTCGCGCGTGAGAAGGCTCTCTTCGCAATCTTCAGATGCTCATCCTTCTTGGGGCCTGCCCATTCCCCGAGTCCATCGAGGCCCATGGCAAGGAGATAGTGAAGGCTGCCGATCCTCATGAGGGTTTCATCGCCTTTCTCCCTCGTGGGTTTGAGGCGCAGGATCTGGGAGAGGTTCTCCCGTTCCTCGCTGCTCAGCAGAGGATACGTTCCAAGGCCGCAGGCTTCTGGCATCCCCACGATTCTGAGCAGGGAGTCGTGTGCTCTTTTTTCGCCCGAGGACCCGTCCAGAACAGCCGGGGGAAAGGCCTCTGTCCTCATGCTCTTGGGAGATGACAGCACAACGAGAAGGCTTCCGCTCCTCCAGGAGTGATCAGATATACCCGTCTTCGTGGGAAGAGCGGGAAGGAATGTGACCGGGGAGGATTCATGAATGGATTCCCCGCACGTAGCGCATACCGCGTCTTGGCCTTCGCTACCGCAGAATATGCAAATCACTATTCGACACCGTGCATTATCAACGAGAGGGGTGGATATCAACGTAGTGCCGTGATTATCACTTTTGAGTCTCGGGGATGGCGAAATCATGCGGGGCAGGAGTTTTTATTGGCGGCTTCCATTTCCTTGCGGGGATTCCCTGAGAATTCGTGAGGCCATTTCGGACGACATGAGGCATATTCTCGAGAGGAGCGTTGAGACGGTCTGGCGGGACATACCCGAGGGTGAGAGGAGGGGAGTTGACTACACCAAATGGAGAAAGACCGCCGTCCAGGTCATCGAGCCTGTGCTGAAGGACAGGGCGAACAAGATCTACGTGGCGGAGGATGAGAATGATGGTTTTGCGGGATACATCGTCGTCGGAGAGACCAAGAACATATTCTCCCCCGCGGGCCACGGCTTCATCTATGACGTCTTCGTGGAGGAGCAGTTCCGAAGATCGGGAGTGGCGAGTATGCTTCTGAAAGCGGCGGAGGACTTCTGCATCTTGAGAGGTCTCGAGGCGATCAAACTGGAGGTTGCGGACGATAATCCGATCGCCATGAAGTTGTACGAGCAAGCGGGGTTCACATCGGAGAGGCGCTTCCTGGGAAAGAGAATCGAACCGTGAGCGGTCAGAGTCGAGGAGGGGTTCCCGCACATTCCAGGAAGCTCCACGGAAAGTTAACCATGCCCATGGTTAACTCGAGCGGCGTCGCAATCGTCGGGACCTGGCCGCGACTCCGTTAACCTTGAACAAGGTTAACCTCGGGCCCGGTTCCCCATCCAGACGGGAAAAAACTAAGTAGTCGAAACCTCATCGAGAATTCACCGGAGGGAACCTAATGCTGGAGAACCGAAGGTATGTGGGCAGAATCCTGATATGTGGGCTTGTGGTTTTCGCATTTCTAGTCGTGTCAGTGAATCCGCTGGTGATGAACTCGAGGGCGGCGATTCCCGTTCCTCACAACACGTACGGCCATGCGCACGACATGCAGGGCATGCTGTTGGATTCCGGTCAGCTGGTGACCGCGTGGATCGACGGCGTCATGTACGGATGGAACATGACCTTCTTCGACGCAATGGATCCGGACCCCGGGAATCAGTCCGGGAAGTATGATATTGACACCAACGGCAACCAGATTACGATTCCAGCCGATCCCGACACGCCTTGGATCAAAGAGGGCGGTGATCACGGCGTTGACGACATCATGTACGTCTGGGGGGATATGACCGACTTCGGCACTTCGCCGGGATCGAACGCCTCAAGCTGGATATTCGAACAGAACGCCACCTGGCGGACGTTCGTCGCCGAGTACATGGACCTGACCGTCGCACCGATCCAGCCGCCAGCACTGCCGAAGATAAACAACATCACCACGATGCCGGCGGACCAAGGGAGTCAATACCTGTACATCTACGCGCCTCCCGGAACGCCGCTGAGAGACTTCTATCTGGAGAAGAACGACGGGCAGATCCACGGGGGAACACGGATTGACCTAACAGGGGAGACGTCGCTTGCGGGCTACCTGTACGTTGATCTGGGCTCCGCGGATTATCTCGATCCAGACGGCGATGAAGTCAAGCTCGTCTGGGACAATTCCAACGCAACGGGCCCACCCTTCGATGGAAGGGACGTTGTCGTGGACAGGGTCGAGTTCAATGGCAGCTGGAACGGGACCCACTACGGCGAGCCGGACAACACGATAATGCCCGACGCGTACGCGCCTGCCGGGGGGTACGAGATTCACCGATACCCGCTCCCAGGCTCGGACACGAACGACTGCATGTACGACTTCACGATGGACATGGAGACGGGCAGAGCAATGAAGCTGCCGCCGGTGGCCGACGCTGGGGACAACAAGGTCGTATTCATGTGGGAGGTCGTCACCTTCGACGGGAGCGACTCGTATGACCCCGACGGATTCATCGTCGACTACTCCTGGGATTTCGGTGACGGTGATAGCGCTGGCGGAGTGATAGTGAACCACACGTACCTCGAAGCGGGAGAGTTCTACGCCACGCTCACGGTCATGGACGATGACAATCTCACGGGCACGGACACGATAATCGTTGTGGTCCTGGACCCGCGTCCGGACCCGCCAGACCTGATGAGAGCGATCTTGGCGGGAACCGATCTCGAGGACGTGCTCATAGAGTGGGCGCTGTCCTCAGACGACGGCTCGGGCTTCGACGACGTCATCAACTACGCTGTCTACTGGAGCGACTCATATGATTCTGGCGGGGCGGAGTATCAGTTCCTCACGGAGCTCCCGCCAGGAACGACTTCCCTGACTCTGGCGGGCTGGGGAGACGGTGACTGGTCCGACTACTTCTTCTACGTGCAGGCGAACGACACGGACGGATACACCAACTGGGAAGGACAGGCGGGCAAGTTCGTGAGGTTCATGGAAGCGGGGAAGCGTATCGCATCCGTACCGCTGGTGCAGGACGACGAGACGCTCGAGACCGTCCTGCAATCCCTGACGGGCAGCTACAACCA
>JAJISE010000010.1 GCA_022848865.1 Candidatus Thermoplasmatota archaeon
TGTGTATATATGGTTTTATGTTTTACATACTGTCCATGTCTTCTATTGATACTATGTGTCTTCTCTTTGATTAAATGTACATACTTGGTTATTTCTTGTGCATACTGTACTAGCTTCTTTTGTTAAGCATAACACTTAAGTCGGAGCTTTCCTTGGGCCTCATCTCTATAGTTCCATGACTCTACATGATGCACATGGTACGTATGGCAGCTACTGCACTATGTGTAGTATGGATAGTCTTTGAGGCACAGATTGATAGTCGGTCTACCGAGTATCAAATGGTTTTGCATGGGAAAACCGATTTCCGTCACTTTTCGGGTAATAGGCGCGGCTCGTATTTTTGCCTCGGCCTCCTGATTCTTCTCACAATCTCCTGTTGCACCTTGTTGAATGTCGCGATGTCAATAAGCGGTTCATGCGTACTCTTGTTCAGAATCCCATCCCACTCCACGAACCCGCAATAGAGTGAGTTCTTGAGGATCTTAGCTATTGTCTCTTTGGCCCAGTTCCTTCCATGTTTTGTGGGGATGCCCTCAGCGTTCAGTTCTTTTACAATAGAACCAGTACCAGATCCCTCCAGATATTCCGCAAAGATGAATCCGACTATACGCGCCTCATCGGTGTTCACTTCCAGTTCGCCATCTGCGTAATTGTAGCCATACGGGATGTTGAGGCCGACGAGTTTCCCATCCATTGCTCTTTTTGCCATACCTTCATATATCAACTTCTTGTGCGATGGGTAGTCCTGCTCGAGTTCCTCATGGATCTTCTTTGTGTCAAGGCCGTACTCCTCACACAGGCAATCTATGGCTTGGTCCTCATTCTCGACCCCGTAGTGCTGAATCATCTCCTTGGGAGAGGCGAATCTCAGGAACATGCTCTCGAACAGTGTCATGTCACTGGGGGAGAGTCTGTGGCAGTGCGAGCATAAGACGGTGCAATTGTCTTGATCAGATCTCCCGCCACGAACGACCGGTATCCTGTGATGGAATTCCAAGTCTCTGTAACCCCAACATCTCTGGCATCTGAATCCTGCACGATTCAGCGCCTTCTGTTTCACGTCATCTGGAAAATCCTCATCCCTCATTCTCACACTTCTGCAAGACTGGTTATGTTCTCCTTCCACTCGGGATTCCTTATCCTCCTCCTAAAGGCTTCTTGAACTCCGTTGAAAGTGTTCATGTCTATGATCCCCTCGTGGTGCCCCTTTCTGACTATTCCATCCCACCTCACGAAACCCGCATAGATTGGATTATGGAGGATGTGTCTGACGGACCATACAGTCCATTTCTCGTTCTTCTTCGTGAGCACATTCTTTGTGTTGAGCGATTCAACCACTCTCCCCAGCGTGTAGCCGTCCGCATACTGTTTGAACATCTCTCTCACAACAACAGCTTCCTTGCAGTTCACGACGAGTTCCCCGTTCTGGAAGTCGTAACCGTAGGGCGCGTTGAAGCCGAGAATGCCGCCAACGGTTGAGGCCTTCTGCCTCATCCCCGTGTAAACTCTCTCACCGATTTGCTCGCTTTCAAGTTGGGCAATCCTCTGAATGATATCAACAACGAATCTTCCCATCGCCGTACTCGTGTCGAGCGATTCCTGAACGCTGCTGAACTCCTTCTCCCATATGCGGAGGTTGTCCATCATCTCCATGAAGTTCCTGCTGTTCCTATGTATGCGATCCATTTTCACGACCAGGATGGTGTCCCATTGATCCCTCTCCTCCAGCATTCTCTGATAGGCCGGCCTCTTGATGTCTCTGCCGCTT
Organism: Candidatus Thermoplasmatota archaeon; assembly: GCA_022848865.1. Taxonomy (NCBI): domain Archaea; kingdom Methanobacteriati; phylum Thermoplasmatota; species Thermoplasmatota archaeon. Next base: position 1,769 of record JAJISE010000010.1, read on the forward strand.
TGACCGTCATCCATATACTCACTAGCGATGTCCCATCCACGAGCTTTGCAGTAGGACCGCAGCCTATCCTTCTGCGCATCTAATGAGAAGCCTTCCTTTGCTTGGTCCTCTGTGGAAACCCGAACGTAAACGGCAACACGAGTCATTTGCACCCCATCCCGCGCTCGAATAGTTATGCATCTTGCGATATAATAAGCTTGCACCAGCGAACCTCGAAACAGTCGCCGATTCCTCAACTTCTCACGGAGCCGGGAAATGCATGCTCTCTCCCTTCCCTTTTGCTATGCAAGAAGGGTCTTCCAGGAAGACATTATTATCTGACGACAGTGATAGAATTAGAAGACGACCTACGTCATCGCTTTCGAACTGTCGAAGAGCCTCAGTATATGCCCAACATAAACTTCTTCATCTGCTATCGTTATTCGATTCACTTATTTAGCGTAGAGCTAAACTCGTGGTTCGACGAGACATCGGGTCGCTAGTCGCCTCGGATTTCTCTGAGAATCTCCTCCGCCCGGTCCATCCGAACATTCCTCTCTCGAACGAGAATCTCGACGATCTTGTCAATCTCATCCTCCCTCGCTCCGACGCTTGTCGCGATGTTCCTCGCATGAAGGGACATGTGCCCCCGCTGTATCCCCTCGGTCGCTAGAGCGCGGAGGGCGGCGAAGTTCTGTGCAAGTCCGAGGGCCGCGAATACCTCCCCCAATTCGCTAGCCGTCTTGACTCCGAGTATTCTAACGTTGACGCGTGCTGTCGGGTGGACCTTGGTCGCACCGCCGACAAGGCCGACCGCCATGGGGACCTCGATCCCGCCGACCAGGTTGCCGTCCGCGTCCTCTCTGTACGTCGTCAGCGGTCGGTACTGCCCGGTCATCGACGCGTAGGAGTGGCATCCCGACTCGATCGCTCTGGAATCGTTCCCAGTGGCTATCACCGCAGCGCTTATCCCGTTCATCACTCCCTTGTTGTGCGTCGCAGCCCTGAAGGGGTCCGCCTTCGCGAACTCATATGCCTCGAGGATGCCATCGACGACCTCTTCCCCGCCAATCAAATCCCTATCGAAGACGGCCTCTGCGCGGGCGAGCCGGTGCTCTGCGAGATTCGAGATGATCCTCAGGTACACCTTTCCTCCCGTGGCTCTCTCGATGAGGGGGGCGACGGCCTCCGCCATAGTGTTCACCGCGTTGGCTCCCATCGCGTCCCGGCAATCGACGAGGATGTGGGTGATGACCATCGGACCTCTGTCCGTCGATATCACGCGCACCTCAACGTCCCGGGCTCCTCCTCCGTACTTCACGAGCATGGGGTCCTTCGAATTGCAGAGGTCCATTATCTCGTCCTTCTTCTCCAATATCGCCGACTTCGCCTCTTCCGGGTCAGCAACCCCGGTCAACTGAATCTGTCCAATCATCACTGGGTCCGTGCTGGATGTCGTGAACCCTCCCCTTTGGCGGGCGATCTTCGCGGCATTCGACGCCGCCGCCACGACGGAGGGCTCCTCTATGGCCATCGGAATGAGATAGTCTGTTCCGTTGATGAGGAAGTTCACCGCGATTCCGAGTGTCACGGGCATCGTTCCGATAACGTTCTCTATCATCCTGTCCGCTTGATCGACGGACAAGGCTCCGGTGTTGGAGATGATCGAGACCTCCTCATCCGTGAGATCCGCGAAGTCCCTGACGATCTTGAGCCGTTCCTCGGGGGTCTTCTTGTAGAATCCTTCGAGCCTAGAGTCCTTCATTCGCTCAACCGATCGAGAGAAGATAGACTAAACTGAAATAGTTTATGGAACCGAAGCTTCCGGAACTGCCTACTAGACCTTTGTCCCACAGTTCGGACAGTGGCCCGCTCCGGCGGGAAGGCTCGCACCACAGTTTGAGCAGAACCTCACATCCGGCTGAGGTTGCGCGGGCGGAGGTGCAGCGGCTGGCGGAGGTGCAGCTCCCGGTGGAGGCTGCGCCGGTGGAGGTTGCTGCGGGTACTGCTGGTAGGGTTGTTGCTGTGGATAGTAGCCGTACTGAGGTTTGTCAGTTCTGACAACCAAGTACACTATCAGCCCAATGAGGCCAATCAGTATGACGATTATCAGCCACATAGCTCCGCTCATCCCTCGCTCCTCTGCGTCTCTGTACACCCAAACGGCGATGGCGATCCAGATTACAAACCAGATCACGACACAGATGATATACCCAAAGACGAGGAACTCCATCTGTAGTGTGATGTTCCCTAATAGCGCGTTAATATCCATGGGAAGTCCTCAGGGGCGTATCATGCTCGCCGTACAAAACTCTTTCGAGTCGAGTTCCGGATCGCCTGAAACGGCTATTCGCCCGTGATCTTCCTGAGGTTCTCCTCGTACACTTCCTTGGAGATCTTGCCTTCGTCGTACGCCTTCCTCAGCCTCTCCAGTCTGGGGTCCTCCTCGGGCGGTGTTTCAGGCGGTTCTTCCTCGGCGGGCGGCTCTTCGACAGGTTCGGGCTCCTCCGGTTCCAGCTCCTCGAGGGGCTCCTCCTCGCGGACCTCGATCTTCTCCGCTTCCTCGATATCCTCCTCTGGCGGTTCCTCCAGCTCTTCGGGCTCTTCCCCCATCTCTTCCAGCTCCTGGAGCTCCTCCTCGAGTTCCTCATCCAGGTCCTCGAGCTCTTCTTTCTCCTCGGGACGCATCCTCGTGCTGAACAGGTATCCGATGACGAGTCCGACGACGAGAAGGAGGACAGCGACCATCCACGGGATGAGCGAGGGCGCGGGTCCGTAGCTCACGACCCTCATCGCCGTCTGCACGTTGCCCGCCTCGTCCGTGGACTCCACTATGATGATGTTGGGTCCCCAGCTCAGTGTCACGTCCTCGGAGAAGCTTCCATCGAGTTCCGTCTGAAGGAAGCGACCGTTTATGGTCACGGTGCTTCCCGCCTCGGCAGTGCCCCTTACCCTTACCGTGTTGGACGTCGTCGTCTCGGGGACGGACTCCAGCGTGAGGGCGGGAGGCGTGGTGTCCCTGGTGACCAATCTGCTGTCGGACGCTGTGTTCCCCGCGGGGTCGGAGAGGAGGAACGTGATGTTGTTCTCTCCCTCGAGCGGGAGCGGAATGACGGCGTAGAAGGAGCCGTCGCTCTGGACGGGGACGTCGATGCCCGCGATCCTCAATGACAGCATGTCCAGGTCCAGATGCTCCTCCGGCAACTGGGAGACGAGATCATCGACCAGTCCGCTGAACACTGCGAACTCACTGTTCGTCACCGCAGGATAGTCTATCCGCCCGATTGTCGGAGAGACGGAATCCGAGACGATCTCGATCGTTGCAGAGTTGTCGTTTGCCGAGACGAGATCACCCGAGGCGGTCAAGCCGAACCAATCAACAACTCGGACCTGAATGAAATTCGTTCCATTGACGAGTGTGATCGTCGTCTTGAACCTCCCATCTGGACCCGCCGTCAGCATTTCCGATCTGACGAAGACAGTGGCAAGGGCCTCCGTCGTCCCGCTGACCGTCACCTCGCTCACCTGAGTGTGCATCGTTGTCGGTTGGTCGAGCACGAGCGGCGGGGACTGCGTATCAACGACTATTATGAAGTCCCTTATGATCAAGTTCCCGGCAGCATCACCAGTGACGAATGTGATGTTGTGCACGCCCTCGGAAAGCGGAGCGACGGGGCTATACAGGATTCCCCCTGCCCAGTATCCATATGCGTCTTCGGCGTTCCTCACGAACTTGATGTCGATCGTGCTCCAGGATGTGGAATCCTCGCCATCGAAGTACACGGCGCACAGCCCGGGATCTATCTCTCCTCTCTCAAGATCCAACACAGCGACGGAGAACTGAGGCTGGATCTGGTTCGTCGTTCTGTTGTCCAGGTAGTTCACCTGCTTCTCACCGGTGCTCATGACAAGATCCCCCATCGACGGCGGCGTTCTGTCAAGCGTGATAGTCACTGGGATGAGCACGGCCTCGCTCGCTCCAGGCGGACCGAGCGTGAGCACGCCACCGTAGTCCCGGTCCTCAGTGTCGCCCATGAACTCCCAGGACATCCCGAAGTTGAGCGGCGTGTTCGCCGTGATGGGGCCTTCTGGGGCATCGACCATCTTGTAGCCCTCTATGCCAGCTATCGTGACGCTTATCTCGATGTCGAAGTGACCCGGGTCCCTAGTGTCAAAACCGAGGACCTTGATGATATACTGGCCATCCTTCGGGGCCTTCAGCTTGACCTGCTCGTCCGCGTCCGCATCAGCACCGTATTCGACGAACTCGCCCGGTTCCGCTTCCCCGTTCCCGTTGGCGTCCAGGAAGATCCCGAGGTCCAGGTCTGGCGCATCAGCCTTTCCCCATATGTGAACGTCGAAGATGAGGGCGTCCTTGACCCTGACAACGTAGGTGTAGTTCCCGTCGGCAAGACCCTCCACGAACGTTCTCTCGCCCGCGTAGAGCTCTTCGACGATCTTCTTGTCGAAGAATATCTCCACGTCATCGAACCTCTCCATCTGGGCCGGACCTACAGCGCTCGTCTCCATCCCCATCGGCCAATCGAAGTTCGACGTGAAGGTCATCCGCGCCTCTCCGGAGAGTTGATTCGTGACCTTCCTGAGCTCCACTGGAGTGATCTCCACCCAGCCGACCTGGCCCGAGACGTTCTCCTCGGGCTCTTGTGTTCCATTGAACATCACGCAGTGGAGGGCGATGACGTTCAGCCCCGGTCTCAGTGGAGGGGTTATGATCTCCTGGCTCGTGTTCGTGACGGTGTTGAATTCATCGTCGTCCTCGCTGGCTCCGGTCTCGCTCAGCGTGTAGCCTCCGTACCTGCTGCTGTCCGAGAAGTAGTCCGCATAGGCGGGGGCCGGATCCTTACCAAACGCGTGAATGTCAATGTCGGAGGGCTTGAGATTCCAGGAGACATCGATATAGAACTTGTAGTTGTAGGGATCTATGAACTTGCCCTGTCTCGGGACATCGATGTAGAAGTACCTCCAGTCACCGGATCTCTCAAGGTCGCCCTCGAACCCGCCTCCCATGCCCCCTCCTATCTTCGTGTTGTTGAAGAGGTCCTGGGATATCGAGGAGAACCCGCCGAACGTGAAACGTGTCTCCCTCGAAGCGACGTTGACGAGCACGGGGATCACCGATACAAGACCGTTCGCGTCAAGGTAGATTCCTCCCTCGTAGGAGCCGATGCCAACATCCGGAGGCAGGGTCATCGTTGCAGTGAGGTCCTGCGTGCCGCCAACCGGTATCGTGAACGAAGTGCTGTCCAAGGAGAGCCAGTCCCAATCGAACCTCTCGAAGAACTCGATCTTGAGTTTCCAGTACTGGCCTTCGTCCAGCTTTGTCGGCGTTGGCTTGAGGTTGATTATGAGCGCGTCATGGATCCTGGAAGCCGGGTCGTGAACCGTCGTCTCAAGGACATTGGCCACGTTGTTGCATCGCGTGAATGTGTTCGTCTCGGTCTGCTGCATAATCGTGTCCGGATAGTTCCAGTTTGGCCAGACGTCAATGTTCTCCCAGTCGCGAAGCTCCAGAATCATCACCGGATCCTGCGACTCGCGTTTGATCATGCCATTGTCGTCCGTATCGATGTCTGTGAAGTTGGACCATGCCGTGACCTTCATCAGGTCCGCAGAATTCCACAGACCGGCGTCGATTGGGGTCTGAACAAGCGTGTAGGTGTTCCACTGGAAAGGATCTGGCAGTATCTTTGTCAGTCCCGTGTCATTGATCCAGTATGTCAGCCTTCCGTCTGTGGAGTACCAGCTGTCGGTCCTCGTGACTCCATCGGTGTAGTACGTGGCGGTCTTCTTGAAGACCTCATCGCTAGCCTGAACGGAAACGGACGATGTCAAGTCCGTGTTCTCAACGGTGAAGTCGATCGAATCGCTCTCACCAGGGAACATCAGCTTTGCGAACGCCTCGGGTTTTCCGCCCGCGTAGAATCCTGGCACCCAGTACGTGGGATCAACAACTATCCCGCCAACATTCGCGGCCAGATCCACCGCCCTGCTCGCATTGACGAATCCAGCACCTTGCGACAGAACGTCATGGTTGATGTTGTCAGCCGATGACTTCAGTATCGCCTTCGCTTCCTGGACCGTCGGGAATCTCAGGTGGGTCGAGTAGAATGCCTCGTATATGAGCGCAACGACGCCTCCCGTGATCGCCGCCGATACGTGAGAGCCTTCGAAGAGCCCCAACTTAAGAGCCGTCATATTGCTCCCGTCAGGCCCTCTCCACAGCGGATCATCGACGTTTGCGACTCCGATCGTGACAACATCTGGCTTTGGGATTCCCATGGGCGTCGGACCCTTCGAGGAGTATGGCATGACATCTCCCCATTTCGGATTGGATCCTTCCTTCGCGCCATAGGATGCATACGCGGACGAGTCTCTTGTGTAGTCGGTTGCGACGCCAGCCGTTATGACCGCTGTCGCAGAGGACGGCGAGTTGATGGTCCCATATCCGAATCCGTCGTTGCCCGCTGCGGTGACGAACACGGTACTCGCCCCCGACCGCTTGACGGACGCCCAGTCGGCGAACCGACTGAACACATCCCATCCGCTGTTGAGCAAGCGTGCGTAGTTGAAGCCGTTGATCACTATGTCCGCCTCATCCCCTGAGTCCGGAACTCCGTCGTATCCCTCCACCGCAAAGGACCAGGCAGCGAAGATATTGTCAAAGGCGTTGGGGATCATGATGATCGTCGCGTTCGGGGCGATTCCCAGGACCCTTCCTATGTCCGGGTCGCCCAGGTCCGTGTCCAGCCTGCCCTGGCCCACAATCGCTGATGCCATCCTAGTTCCATGGTACTTCTGGAACCCCAGTTCTCCCGCGAACGCTACAAGCTCCCCGTTCTTCGGAACGATGCAGTCCTCGATCAGATTGTCCTCGCAGTAGACATCCGAGTAGGGGATGTACGTCTCCCCGTCCGAAATGAAGTACACCATTCCCGCTGACAGGTCAGGGATTCCATCAGGTGTTGTGAGGTTCTGATTATCGCCTCTGAACGCAGCGGTTGCATTGAAGTCATCCAAGTATCCAACCTCGTTCCCGCGATAGAGAACCACGTCAGTGTCGTCGAAGACCTTGTCATTGTTGAGATCCACGTACACTCTCTCATAGGTGCCGTTGGTCCGGTTGTCCGCGACGAGTACGCCTATCGTCCCGAACGTCTTCACGAGATTCTCGCCGGGATGGTTTCCGAAGTGATAGACAGACCTAGTAGCGTTTTGCGGTGAGATATTCACTTTGTATATCTGGATCCTCCGGTACGCGAAGTTGGAGAGCGACCTGAAGCTGCTGTCCCATGTGACATCTCCCTGTATGTTGAAGTCCGTTGGGGCAGAGTCGTGAGGATGGGATCCGTTCTTGCCCACACTGAAAAGCTCAATGGCGAATCCTGGCGGGTCGCCCAGCGAACTTCTTGGTATTGCCATCTCGAAGAACCCGCTGTCAACATAATCACCATCCTTCAGGCTCTTGTATTTCTGGGATCCGCCTATGTCGATCAGTCTGGAGCCATTCCAGCGGGAACCTTCCCATTCGTAAAGGGTGGCATTCATGAACGTGTCGTTCTGGCTCCACGGGAATCCATCCTCGTCATAGCCCCAAAGGACACTTGTGTAATTGGCGTAGATGGCGAAGTCGGGGAGCTTGTGCTTGAATATGCCCTCTAGCTGCCCGGTGCCTATGTCCCACAGCTTGAGCTGTGTGTCCTCAGCGACAGTTGCTAGCTTGTCATCCGTGGGTGAAATGGAAACGCCGTTTATCTGGGCCTGGCTTGCCTGTTGGGAGAAGATCTCCACGAACTGGGGACCAGATTCCTGCCAGACTTTCGCTGTTCCCAGGAGGTCGCCAGCGGCAATCATGTCACCCGTCCATTCCAGATTCCTTACGTCACCGAAGAGCAATGTGAGATTCTCAACGGGATTCGCTCCCCAGACATCCCATACCTTCACGTTGTAGGTTGTCTCTGCGGCGGATGATGCTAGCCTTGTCCCGTCGGGTGACCAGCAGATGCTCTGGATCTTCTGGGAATGTCCTTCAGGATTTATCGGGGATCTCTGGAGGATAGTGCGTGGAATCCCCCCAGCGGGGTCATTCAGGTTCGTGGCGTTCACATTGTAGATGTAGACCTGCCTATCTCCCGAACCTATGGCAATGACATCGTTGTAGGCAAATGATGGATTGAAGGCTACCGAGTTCGGAGTGAACCCGTTCACCGGCTTCAGATAGCCTATTACGCTTCCATCGTTGACATCGAGAACGTAGACCCTGTCCAGAAGGCCGCCCCCCACCGCGATCCAGGTCCCATTCTCGTTGAAACTCAGGAGGGCTCTTCCGTCAAAGACGGTTCCATCAGGGATGGGTATCTCTCTAATCTGGCTCCCAGTTGTTGGATCCCAAATCCGCACGTAGCTTATCTCGGCCGTTGCCAGCAGACTCCCGTCCGGTGACCAAGCGACCGAGTGCGGTGCGGATAGATGCCCAGAGAGATCGAAGAGCAGGTCACCGTCCTTGCTCCATATCTTCACCATTCGGTCCTTTGATGCAGTCGCGATGAGGCTTCCGTTCGGGTTGAATTGCACATCCGTGATAGAGTCGGAGTGGGAAGCATTCGTGTCTACGAGATTCCCTACGGGATCGTACTCTGCACCAGACGTGGCATTGTCGATATCGATGTAGATGCCGTACGTCTTGTTCAGGGTGCCCATGCTCGTGTGGAATCCGAAGTACCAGAAGTCCTGGTCCCGTGTCACGAAGAGGTCTATCAGATCGAAGTCAGTCGTCTTCGCCCCCACAGGAGGCTGGTACTTCACCTCACCCGAATCGTCACTTCCCCACTGTTCACGCTCGGCGAAGTCGTTCTTGCCATCGATCCTGATTCTGTGACTGACCGGGAAGTTGTCAGTACCGTTCTGAGTGGCGTTCACGAACCAGGTCTCGTCAGGATACTTGTTCTTCATGTACGTCGCGACGGACATCGGGTCGAAGACAATAGGCCACCCATAGTAAGGGGAGTAGTAGTCATAGGAAGCAGTCACCACGTCGGCAACGTTCAAGGGCGGTGTGAAGATGACTTGCCCCGTATCGTAGTCGATGGTGTAGCCTCCTGGCATGAGCGTCCCATTGACGTAAAGGGCCTCTGTGCTCGGAATCACCTTCTTGTGAACGAGTGTCGCATTGTCCTGCCCAGCAACCGCAGATTGCACGACGATTTCTCCGGTCGTGGAGTATGTCGTGGCGTCCCGCGCCTGAGTGCCAATCAGATCGAGATTCGCGAAGTCGACACCAGTGTCCGGTATGGCGATCTTAATGTCTTGGCCGGAGAAACCCTTGTCCCGGGCGGAATCGATTCCATGTCTCTCGTTGATCACATCCAGCGATGGGGCTGGGCCGTCTCCTCCGCTGTCCATCGGCAGGTTGGGTTCGGAGTACTCCGAGACACCCACAACGCCCTCGAGGCTCCCGATATCTGGGACGAGGGAGGCAGGGACCTCGAGGATCCTGACCGTCATCTCATACGATTCCTGCGTCAAGCCTGGCCCTTCCGAAGCGACCTTGTTCCCCGCCAGGAAGTCGTGTAGGATGTCTGGTCTGAACGTCATCACTGCAATCTTCTCGATTCCCGTGTTTTCGGGCTCTGTGGCCTCCTTCTCTCTCAGGGTTCCCAGACCGTCGTCCACACCGAACGTCCCATACGTTTCCCGATGCTCGATCATCGCGATTTGCCCGTCACTGTCCCCTAGCATCCCAAGCCCTGCCTGTGCTGCAGATGCCAACATGAGTATGCCAAGAAAGACAGCTTTGGCGAAAAGCCAAACTCGAGGTGATTCTGCCATGTCCTCCTCCTCGTAGAAGTTCTGTTGAAGTCATGTTGCCTGAACTATAAGTATTTTGTCGGAATGCATTCGTTGCTGGTCATATGTCAACTGCCCAGACCGCTGAAGGAACATTTAAATACAAACTGGAATATAGCAACTTCTACCGAGATTGTGGGCAGAAAATGATTGTCACTCGGAATGGAGGAGTAGCATGAAAGCAGGAAATAATCGCAGAGTGCTAGTCGGACTTATGGTCGGACTCGTCGTGATCGGAATGGTTCTCCCGGCAAGCGCCACTAGCATTTCCACTGAAGAAGAACGCCAGTCTCCCGTAGAACCTTCCTTTCTTTGGTTCTACTACTCTGGATTGGAGGTAGACACGAGCGATTCCCAAGCCGTGATGGAGACATACGCCAACGTGGAAACGGGAGACTATTACGTCATCCAGTATTCGGGCTATTTGACCGCTGACAGGGTGGAGAGGCTCGAGGACCTGGGCGTCGGATTGTATGAATACCTTCCGTACAACGGCTACGTTGTGAGAATGGATGAACCGACTGTCTCAAAGGTGAGAAGCCTCGACTACATCAGGTTTCTAATGCCATACTACCCAGCCTTCAAGGTCTCCCCGGACCTGTTCGGATACGAGGTCGTGAAGGTGAAGGTGCATCTGTACCCAGATGTGGATTACGATCGGAACCTGAAGGAAATCGAAGACCTTGGAGTGGTCTATGGAACATCCACTCGTCATGGGACTGTGAATGTGATTGTCGCTGGGATCCAGATGGATGAACTCGTCGCCATCCCTGACGTAAGATATGTGGTGGAAGACTCTCCAATCGTCGTATACAACAACCGAGCAGCTACGCTGGAGGGTAACTACGACGCCCAGCAAAGCTCAATCAGCGGGTTGTACGATCCACTGTTGGGAGACCCGATAGCGTTGACTGGTGAAGGGGAAGTCATAGGATTCGCCGACACGGGATTCGACACGGGTTTCGTTACTAGCGGTCATTACGACTTCTTCTTGGGTCCTGGCCCTGGCTGCAACAGAGACAGGGTTTTGTCGATAAGGGCGCATACGGGACATACAGACGATCCTGACGGTCACGGAACCCACGTAGCGGGGGACGCCCTCGGCAATGGGTACATCAAGGAGTTTGTGGACGGAGTCTTCGACCCGTGCGATGCTGACTACACGGGTGGATACGCGGGCGTGGCCCCAGAAGCAGAGCTTACTTTCGATTCCTGCGGGTCTGGGGGCGGCCTGCTTGTTCCTACACCGGATGTGTGGGAATTCCAGTACGCGGATGGCGCAAGACAGCACTCCAACAGCTGGGGACCGCAGTCCGTGCAGAACACCTACGGGCCCACCGCAATCGCCGTTGACGGCTTCATGTGGGACAATCCAGATGCCCTCGTTCTGTTTGCGGCTGGGAATGACGGACCCGCGTGGAACACTGCCAGCGGCGGGGGAAACGCTCACAACACTCTCAGTGTAGGAGCCGGAGAAAACGACCGCCCCTCCGAGGGCGCAGGGTCGGACGACCCCTCACAGCTTTCCTCCTACAGTAGCCGAGGACCTGTGGAAAACAGGCTCAAACCCGATATCGTCGGCACGTCGGAGCTTGCAGGTCCGCATTCGAGTCAAGCCGCGTACAATGAGTACTCTGACATCACGGACTACCAGTACTACAATCTGCCTGGCTCGTATGCGAACGCGGATTACTGGTATATGGGTGGCACATCAGCATCGACGCCGCGAGTCGCGGGACAATCTGCGCTGGCAAGGGAGTTCTACAGGGAGTACCACGGTCTCACGGTCAGCGAAATCACATCTCCCCTCGTGAAAGCGACACTCATCAATGGTGCAACCGACATGGGATACGGCTATCCCAGTTATGACCAGGGTTGGGGAAAGGTGAACATCAAGAACTCCTTGTTCCCGACGGCGCCTAGAACCAACCAGTGGAGCACCGGCAACCTCGGTGCAGGAGAGCTTTGGGACGCCGCCACACACGGCGGCATGAACCTCAACATCCGCTCTTCGAGAGTCCCGCTAAAGATAACGATGGCTCACATGGCCCCGATGGGCTCCTTCCTTCAGGACGACCTTGACCTCGAGGCAATCTCCCCGAGCGGTGTGGTCTACAAGGGCAACCTCTTCGCAACCGAGAACAACTATCCCGAGTACGATGATTGGTCCTATCCTGATCCGGGCAACCTTGACTGGGACGGCGACTACTACTTCACACTCGACATGGACACAGATGATGACTACAACTCAGTGGAGAACATCTTCGTCGAGGAGCCCGAGCTGGGGATTTGGACAGTGAAAATCGTGGGTGACGGAAATGCCATCCACAATCCTCCGTTCGGGATAATCTTCTCTGCAGATGTAGGACCGATCAGGGACTACCACGTTGCTCTGACGACGGTGAACCCGCTCAGATACACGGTTCATCCTGGCGGGTCAGCCGCTTTCTCCTTCAACGTCCTGAACTTCGGATTGTTTCAGGACACCATCGCAATGGGTGAGACGGCAGTTTCCCCACCCACTCCACTGATAACGGTCGCATACAAGAACAACACCGGCGCCACTGTCACGGATCTTGCGCTGGAATCCAACGAGGGCAGGGACCTGACGGCCATAATCTCCGCGGATCCACTGCTTGCCACAGGCGCATACACGTTCTGCATCAAGGGGACGTCCCAGAACGACATCACCGATCCAATCGCGTCAGATAGGCTCTGCCTCGTGGTGGATGTCATTCAGCAGAGGCTCCCTAGGGTGATACAGGTCACCAATGAGACCTACAGCCAGACGGAGCCACACATCGTCGCCTTCAACGACGGCTTCACGGATCACGTCTTCATCGCGTACAAGGCGGAAGCGACTGAAGGAACGCGAGTGGAGGTCAAGCATTCGACAGACGGGGGGCTCACGTTCGGAGCCCCGAACAGGATAACGTGGGTGCCAGATGGCCCGACCGATATCCGCATGACATACTTCAATGACAGCTCCACGAACTGGTCGCATCGTGTGTTCATAACATGGCACGGCAACGACCCCGCCATCTCCGCCGTCGATGATAGAAGCGACTGGGTGTATGTGGCATACTCGGACGCGCCATACGCCTCTTGGACCCTGAGTCACGTTGACACGAACTCCGGACCGCGCTGGCACAATGTGAAGAGAATGACGTTCCTGCTGCCACTTCCAAGTCCGCCTTCAGGACCTTCGGACCAGCTCCTGTTGATCAATGAGGTCCTCGAATATTCCTTTAGCGGACAGCCGGATCCCACTCAGGTTTCCGTGCTCGCGTTCTTCTCGTACGATGGAGGCGACACATGGACGAACAAAACACCCAACGCGGTGATATCACCGCAGGACGGGAACTACCACTTCTTCCCGAACGGATTCGTGGATCAGAACGGCGTAGCTTGGATCATCTACTACTGGAGACTTGCCGGTTCCGGTCAGAACAAGAGAGACCTTTGCTTCCAGTACTTCGACGGGGCCAGTTTCCATCCAAACCTCGGTATGAAACAGGACATCACGAATACACCTGGTAGCCTGATGTTCCCTGCGGGAGTCAGCACAGGTGAAGGGCCCAGTGGAAACAGAGTCTATGATGTCTTCACTCAGAGCGTGACTTCAGATGAGGACAAGCAGATGTTTGTGGTCTATTCGGACGATATGGGCGCCACTTGGGAACCATGGGACCATAACCCCCCCTGGACACCAGACTCGACACAGCTCAACGTGCCATACGGAGGCATTGTGAGTCAGACATACTACGTCACCAGACCGGTCCTGGACATCGATGACGCCTCGAACACGCTCGTGGTCACATTCTACGAGGAAGACACGATCCCATTACTCGGATCTCCGAATATCCACGTGGTTTTCTCACAGGATGGTTATGCCTCCGGAGTGACGTCGGAGCTGACGGCTGATGCGTACGGAAAGGGCCAGCCCATAACCGATACGATTGACACGACCATCTTCACGACATACCATGCAAGGAGCCAGAAGGGTGACACGGACATCTATCTCAGGATATACAACTGGGATTGGTGGAACGACGCTGACAACCTGGGTCCAGTGACAACTGTTGTTGCATCCAATCCGAACCCGTTCAACCTAACTGCGTACAGCCAGTTCCTGCTGACCGGGAACGTTGATGACGTGAGCACTGGCTATAACAACATCGCCGCAGCGGAGTACTTCCTTCAGGATTTCAGACCTACGCCCGCGCAGGACGGTACTGGAACCTCCATGAGCGCAACGGACGCGGGATTCGACAGCCCGATAGAGGGCGTCTCTGCCGTCGTCGACGTCCCTGGCAATTGGCTCCTCGGGCAGTGCAAGAAAGCATGGGTACACGGCCAGGACATCTTGGGCTATTGGGGAGATCACGAATATGTGGAGATCTGCCTGACGGCTGTTGGCGCCCAGAAGCCGGCCATGCCGGTGATGACCGACGCCCTACTCTCACCTGCTATCGCCGACGTGACACTCAACTGGGACGCTTCGCCCGACGATGGGTCGGGAGAGATGGACATTGTCCACTACGGGATTCACAGAGCGACGAGCTATCTCGGACCTTATCAGAACGTGGGCAATGTCACAGCAACGCAGAGCCCATCGTACACGTGGACCGACCTCGGAACGGGCCATGGAGATCCCCTGAACTACTTCTACTGTGTCAGGGCGTTTGACGGCGTCCTCGAGTCGGAATGTCCGGACATCGGGGCCAAGTTCACGATGCCGCTCACGGCGGGAATCCACTTGATATCCATTCCTGTCAGGGCATCGGATCCCAGCGTAGAGAGCATCTTCCAGACAATCAGCGTCGCCAGGGTGTGGACGTATGTCGCATCTGACACTGCCGATCCCTGGAAGACCTGGAGTTCGGTGAAGAAATACACGGACCTCCCAGCGATAGATATCACGATGGGTCTTTGGGTCGATGTCTCAGTAGGTGGGGATCTGACCGTGGCTGGTCTGGTTCCGAGATCTGTCTCAGTGACCATGGAAAAGGGCTGGAATCTCATCGGTGTTCCAACATTCCTGGATTACATCGTGAGTGACACTGGTGCGACCGAGGCAGAGGGCTATGACGGAGCCGCGCCACCGTACTATCTCAGGAAGATCAACCTGTTCGATCCGTTGGTCACTGGAGAGGCCTACTGGGTCCACAAGAGCGCAGCTATAGCTTGGCCAGTAGACAACGCGATTCCATAGGCTTAAAGCCGAGTCCCCGATTCAGAATCGTGAAGCAGATAGTGCTTGTCGATTCGAAAGGAAGGAAGAGAATCGTCTCTCTCACCGGCGGTACGGTGAGGGTTGGCCAGCTGGGTGTTCTCGACACGTCCGGAATCGATGAAAGCAGTCTGGGGAATGTAATCAACATCGGTGACGCCGAGTTCCTCGTTCTGGAGCCAAGCCTCCTCGACAGGGTCGAATCGATCAGGCGCAAGGCGCAGATAGTGTTGCCGAAGGATGCGGCGGCAATAGTCGTGAACTGTGACATACGGTCAGGGTGCACGGTCGTCGAGGGAGGCACTGGCTCGGGCGCACTGACGATAGTTCTGGCCAACTTCGTCCGCCCCCACGGCAAGGTCATATCGTACGAGACCCGTGATGATTTCAGAAGGATTGCGGAGGAGAACGTGAAGAGGGCAGGAATGCTCGACGCTTGCTCTCTGGTGGAAGGAGACATCATCCACGGTGTAGAGGAAGAGAACGTTGATGCGTTTGTGCTGGACGTGCCGAACCCTTGGGAGGCCATCGAATCGGCGTTTCGAGCGCTCAGAGCCGGGGGACACCTAGCCTCCTACGTTCCGACGATGAACCAGGTGGAGAAGACAGTCCGAGAGCTGAGAGACCGACCCTTTGTCGAGATCAGGACAATTGAGACTCTCGAAAGGGAGATGGTTGTCGGAGAGATGGGAACGAGGCCCAGCTTCAAGATGCTGGGTCATACGGGCTATCTGACGTTCGCGAGGAAAGTCGAGACACCCTTCCGGTACCGTCGAGCGCAGCCGTGAGCAACTCTGTCGCGTGGAGATGATGAACGCGATCATAGACTCATATGAGTTCGGCAGGATAGTCATCCGTGGGAAGGAGTTCAGAAGCGATGTCATAGTGGACGAAGAGGGCGTCGAGGCCAACTGGTAGAGGAATTCGTTGCCGTGTTCCCCTTCGCGATGGAGGGAGAACTCCCCGGCGAGAAGCTCGCTGAAGGGGCGGCTATCCTGCGGAAGGTCAGACCTCACGAGACCGAGGCCTTGGGTTCCCTGAGGAGGGCGGCCGAAGTCTGGGAATGATTCGGGACAATGACCTGCACACACGCGTGAGACGGCATCTCTGCGGCGAATATCTTACTGTCTCCACAGGCATTTCCTCGATTCTCCCCATTTGGAAGTAGCTTGCTTGTCGTCACAAGCTTGATTGTCCCGCGGTCCGTACTCGGTGGGGAGGGATATCGTGCCTGATTCGGGTGCTCAAGAGGAAAGGATCGATGAGAATCATGGGCGAGATTTCACTCCCGAGACGACGACGCTCTGGGACTACCCTTATCAGAGCTACGGGGAGAAGAAGAAGGGCGACAATAGGTTCTCAGGCGTGACTCCAGCCTTCGTCGTAAGACACCTGATCTGGAGACACACTGAGCCCGGCGATCTGGTGGTCGACTGCATGGCGGGAAGTGGGACCACGATCGATGTCGCCAGAGAGGAGAACAGGAGGGTCATCGGGTACGACATCGCCGCCATACGGAGCGACATCATACAGAACGATGCACGAAGCCTCCCGTTGGAGGACGAATGCGTGGACCTCCACTTCGTGGACTCACCTTACAGCGACAACATCCACTACTCAAACCACCCCGACTGCGTCGGCAAGATTCCATGCGAGGATGAGCGCTTTTTCGTGGAGCTGGAGAAGGTTGTCAAGGAGATTCACCGTACGCTCAAGGAAGGTGGGATCCTGGGCTGGCTCATCGCTGACCAATACCGGAAGAGGAAGTTCACACCGGTGGGTTTCAAGCTGTTCGAAGTGCTCGCACGTCATTTCGAGCCCGTCGACATAGTATCTGTTAGGATTCACAATCAGCGCACGAACAACGAGCTCTGGCAGAGGCGGGCGTTGAAGTACAACTTCTATCTCAGGGGCTTCAAGTACCTCCTCATCATGCGGAAGGTGGAATAGTGGATGCTATCAGCCGGGGCGGATACAAGGCAAGGGAGCTCTACCTGATGCTCAGGGAGAGGATCGAGGTCTGCGAGAGGTCCAACGGTGACAGGTTCGAAGAGAGAGTGATGAAGTACTGGATCTCGGTGAGAAGCATCAAGAAGGGAAAGGTCTTCGTCGAGATCAGGTTGCAGAAGAGCGACATCGACGTCTTCATCCTGCCATCCTTCGATCAGCTGAAAGACCCAGAAGGCCTCGCACAACCCGTCCCGCTCAACCAGGGCTGGGGCTGGTTCCGTACAAGGTTCTGGCTGAGGGAAGAGGAACAGGTGGACTCCGCTTGGCGGCTCATTCAGCAGTCCTATCTTGTCGCATGAGGAAACAATATTAGGCAGCCGCGCTATCTCGCCAGAGTGATTCCATGGTGAAGGCCTTCGTTGAGATACATCTGAAGAAAGGGATCGCGGATCCTGAGGGATCGAACACCCTCAAGGCGCTGAAGCTTCTGGGCTTCGAGACCGCAACTGACGTTAAGTCCGCGAGACTCTTCGAGATCGACCTGGAGGAGGAGGACAGGGTCCAGGCCGAGAACCTTCTGGAGGAGATGTGCCATCGCCTCTTGGCGAACCCCGTCATCCATGATTACCAGATCCGATTCGAGTAGGTCACCCCTCCGGCTCGGTGACTGTGGAATCCTTAAGTAAGTGCCCTGCGTTACAGGGGACATCAGGAGGATGGGGAATTGGAGGAGTTCTCTTCCGAAATCCGTTTTGTCAGCCTATTGGACGCTTCGGACGATGATATGGTCCTGCTCAGCGATGAAGGCGGCTTGGCCCTTGACCTCGCTGAGATGAAGCGGGTTCAGGAATACTATCGCGGCAAGGGGAGGGAGCCCACGGATGTGGAGCTCCAGTCAATCGGACAGGCATGGTCGGAGCACTGCTGCTACAAGTCGTCCAAGGTGTTTCTCAAGGAGTACCTGCTGTCCATCGACACGCCGTCCGTGATCCTCAGAGGAGATGCGGGCGTCGTGGATTTCGATGAAGACCACGCCTACGCCCTGAGGATCGAGAGCCACAATCATCCGAGTGCGGTTGAGCCCTACGGCGGGGCGGCCACCGGGATCGGGGGAATCATACGCGATGTCCTGTGCATGGGTGCCCAGCCAGTTGCCCTCATCGACCCACTGCACTTCGGCCCTCTGGATTTTCCTCATGACAAGCTCCCGAAGGGTGTCAAGCATCCTCGATATCTGTTCGAAGGAGTCGTCGCGGGCATCAGGGACTACGGCAACAGGATCGGCATACCAACGGTCTCCGGCAGCGTCCATTTCCATGACGGCTATCTCGGTAATTGCATCATCAACGTTGGCTGTGTGGGGATTGCGAAGAAGAAGAACATCCTCAAGAACGCCGTGAAGACCGACTCGGATGTCTTCATCCTCGTCGGCGGACGCACCGGGCGGGACGGCATCCACGGGGTGACGTACGCGTCCGTTGAGCTGACCGAGGACATGGAAGAGGAATGGATGGGCGGGGCGGTGCAATTGGGCGACCCGATAACGAAGGAACCCCTCATCCACACGTGCCTGGAGGCGGCGGAAAGGGGACTCCTCAACGGAATGAAGGACCTTGGCGGGGGAGGACTATCTTGCGTCGTCGGGGAAATGGCTCTCGCGGGCGGCTTTGGAGCCGAAGTGAACCTGGAGAAGGTTCCGCTGAAGGAGGAGGGACTTCAACCCTGGGAGATGTGGATCAGCGAATCCCAGGAGCGAATGATGCTGGCGGTTGCACCGGAGAAGGTGGACGATGTCCTCCACCTCTTCAAGCTGTACGATGTCCTCGCAACCCCCATTGGCCGTGTCATCAAGGACAGGATCGTCCGTGTGCTCTACGAGGGAAAGAAGATCCTAGAGCTTGACCTGGACTTCTACACGGCGGGCCCAGAGTACTGCCGGGAATACACCCATGACACCCGGTATCTGGAAGAGCCAGAAGCGATCCCCGACGAGCCAGAGGACTACAGCAAGACCATTCTCAAGCTCATATCCTCGCCCAACATAGCCTCGAAGGCTTGGGTGATTCATCAGTACGATCACGAGGTCAGAGGGGCCACGGTCGTGAAGCCCCTCCAGGGCAAGATGGGATACGCTTGCCACGGAGACGCCGCGGTGATCAAACCCCTGGAGCACACGTTTCGGGGACTCGCCGTTGCGACCGCTACGAATCCGACCTTCTCGGAAATCGATCCTTTCAGAGGTGGCATGTCGGCGGTTGACGAGGTGTGCAGGAATATCGCGGCCGTTGGAGGTTTCCCCGACTCACTCACGAATTGCCTGAATTTCGGCAATCCAGAGAAACCAGACAGACTCGGACTCTTCAGGGAGACCGTCCGCGGAATCGGCCACGTGGCCTCTCATCTGGGTCTCCCTCTCCCCTCGGGAAACGTGAGTTTCTACAACGAGACCGAGCACGGCCATGTTCCGCCAACACCCGTCGTCCTGGGAGTGGGGAAGGTTCCTGATGTGAGACGATGCATCACGTCAGACCTCAAGGAGCAGGACAACCCCATCTTCTTGATCGGAGATACGAAGAATGAGATGGGCGGCTCCGAGTACCTTCGGGTCTTCGGAGGACATTCGGGCACGGTTCCCAACGTGAATGTGGGGATGTTGAAGAAGAGCCTACACGCGGTGTTTCGGGCAGTGAACGAGCAGACAATAGCATCCTGCCATGACGTCTCCCACGGCGGCATCGCCATCGCGATATCGGAGATGGCTCTGGGCGGAGACGTGGGTGCCTTCATAGATCTGTCCAAGACAGAGCGAGTCCCCACAAGCGTCAAGATGTTCTCTGAGAGCAATACGAGGTGGCTTGCCGAGGTCTGGCCCGGAAAGGAAGACAGGTTCCTCGATATCATGTCGGATGTCCCGGTCCGCAAACTGGGCATGGTGAAGGGAAGCAGCGTCATCATTGCGGACTCGAACGTCAAGGCGGGCATCTTCTTGGAGGACCTGAGCGAAGCGTGGAAGCGGACCATCTATGACTACATGGGGGGAACACCTTGAAGGTCGAGGATGTGAAGGTCTGCATCCTCATCATCGAAGGGACGAACTGTGAAGCGGAGACCTCTCAGGCCTTTCGAAGGTCGGGCGCTTCCGCTGAGATTGTCCATCTCAAACAGTTGCTGGGACAGGACACCAAGCCCGAGGAGACCAGGAAGCTAGAGGACTACGAGATCCTCGTCATTCCCGGGGGCTTCTCGTCCGGGGACTACGTTAGAGCAGGCGCCATACTGGCGGCGCGGATGAAGAGTCGAATGGAGGATGAGCTCGTGCAGTTCATCGATGAAGGAAAGCCAGTTCTGGGAATCTGCAATGGCTTCCAGATCCTCGTAGAGCTCGGAGTGCTCCCCGGAATCGAGGCGACAATGAGCAGGTATCCCACGGCCTCCCTCGGATGGAACGATTCCGGGCGGTTCGAATGCCGCCCAACTCTGCTGGAGAACTGGAACAAAGGCAAGTGCATCTTCACGACCAAGCTCGAGCGGGGCCAGATAATCCAGGCTCCAACGGCCCATGCAGAGGGGAAGTTCATGTTACCCAAGCACCGCGAGAAGGAGCTGCTGGATACGTTGAAGGACAATGACCAGATCGTGTTCCGATATGTTGATGCCGATGGTCAGATCGCCGGATATCCCTGGAACCCCAACGGTTCGCTTTTCGGCATAGCCGGGATCTGCAATTCGGAGGGCAACGTCTTCGGAATGATGCCTCATCCAGAGAGGACGTACCTCGGGATTCAGCAGGCCGATTGGACACGGAATGTTCCAGACAATGGAGACGGCAAGGCTGTTTTCGAGTCTGTCCTGGACCACGTCACGAAGAAGTTCTGAATCGGATGATGACATCTAGGATCAGCGTGGCAAGTCCACCATCTTCCGAGACCTCCAGCGCGATCGTGCAGTTCCCGATCGACACAAACGCGTGGTCCATGGCGTCGGTCACCACAACGGGGTTCAGGTCAAAGCTCGGAAAGGGATCAGGGCTCACACGGTTGCTGCTCTGGATCTCGGAATCACGGGGCTTTCGAGCTCACGTCGACGTCGATTGCAACCAAATCACCATCATCCAGATTGAAAACGTCCCTGAGCCTCTGGGTCGAAATGACCTCCACAATCCCTCGGTGATGCGATCTGAGGGGGATGATGACGGCACACTTCTTGTCTCGGATCGCTGCAAGGAAGCACTTCACGTCCCCAAAGGTTCGGCCTCCTGACTTGAAGCCATCCACGAGAATACCGTCCATAGATTCCAGCAGCGTCAGTTTCCCCGTCTCTCGACCCTTCACGCGCAGGTTGAGCGTGCCCTCGAAGGGGGTTGAACCCAGTATCCTCTCGAACTGCTTCCTATACTCGTCCTGCTGCAGGTAGTACCTCCCTTCCCCGCTTCCCGTGGCGACCTCCCCCGTGATCGTTAGCCTGTCGTAGGCCTCGAACAGCCGCCTGAAATCCATATACTCCTTTCTCAGGACTGCCAGCCCTTTTTCCGTGATCCGAATCCTCTGCCTTCGGTACACCGTCTCCCTCGTGAGCATGCCGAGCTCGACAAGCTCCAGTATGCGATTGGAGGCCGTCTGTTGACTCACTCCCATCGATCTGCCGAGTTCAGAAGAAGTGATGTCCGTGTGCCCTTTCGCGGCGCCAGCCAAGGCCAGTTGCTTCAGTGCCTCGATTTGACCGTGCTTCACGGCTCCACATCGCGCAGGGAAAACAAATAGATTGCTACAGTGAACCTTCGAGGATCAGATGAGAGCGGGACCTGAGCCGTACGTAGGGCAAGCCTTCCCTTTCCAGGGAGCGTATCACAAGCTTGTCATTTGACACGACAACCGCATGCAGGTCTTTGGCGAGATCGACGAGGACCTTGTCCGTCTCACCTTCCGATTCCACGGTCTTGTACTTCTTGGCCAGTCTTAGCGCGCTTCGCGCGGTGCCGTTCGTGGGAGCAAGCGACCTCAACTCCCGGACCACAGGTGAAGGCACGAGAATCTCAAATGAACCGAACAGCCTTTCGAGCTCAAGGTCGAGGTTGACCCCGAACTGAAATGGCATCATCAGGGCATTCGTGTCGAGAATCACCGTTATCATCAGGCCCACCATGTTCGAAGTGCTATTTTCACTTATTCATACGGACTTCGTCCCGGAACATGCGATTATGATTCGTCCTCCGAGGGAGAATCCGACCGAAACTCCATTCTGAAGGTGAACAAACACCCCTGCAAATGGGATATTGTGCGACTCCTCGCGGTTCTCCGGGCAATCCGTTAGATAGTCAGTGGGATGGAGGCGAATCAATCGATATTCCTGGCCATTCGAAAAATGATATATAGGGATTGTGTTCATTGTTCATACAAGCATCCCTCCACAACAAGGCCGTTCGGATTCTTCTGAGCGGCCCTTTTTTTCTGTTGTCTCTTCGATTCGTCCCCTCCACAAAGGATTTATGCGGGCAGCACGTTCTATTCGTCGATGACGGAGTGGAAGCGCGACGAGAGGCATAGCACCGAGGTATTGACGAAGGGGCCCGGCATCTTCTGGGGTCTCGTGCTGATGATCCTTGGCGTGTTCATGTTTGTCGTCTACATGGAGTGGATCGACTTCAGACTGGAGCTGGTCTTCTCCCTTCTGATTGTCGTGGCTGGTCTCTGGTTGGTCGTGTCCAAGCTCGTGCGATGATCCTCTCAGCTGGAGACACCCACCCAAAACCTTCATAAGTTACAGTTTCGTTCTTGTCCCAGGTGAGATAATGCCCGATTTGAGGGAAAGAGTTGAGGAAGACAGGGGCCTCTTGAAGAGGATCCAGCTTCTCGTGCCAGGTTTCGCGGGGTACCGAAGAAAGGAGGACATCAGGGCCGCCGACAACATGCTCAGAATTCAGATTGCCGACAGGCTGCGCGGTCTGAGGTCCAAGGCTGAGAAGTGCCGAGCCTCGCTGGTCGAGACCTATGAGACCAAGAATCTTGAGAAACTCGGTAATCTCCTGAGCTCCTTCCAGGCGGTCGAGGGCAAGCTCCGGCACACCGAGCAGGGGTACTCCGGGATATCACCCGCGATCAGGGTGGATGTTCGGGAGCTCAACATGCTCTACGAGTATGACCTGTCTCTCCTGGAAGGCGTGGAGAGAATGGACGCGGACCTGGGCCGACTCAGGAGCGAGACCGAGTCCAAGGAATGGGAAGCCATGTCGACCATGATATCGGGCCTCAGAACCGGACTCGAGGAGTTTGAGACCGTCATGGACAAGAGGATGAGGGTCATAACCGGAACGGGGGTGACTGAATGAGCGTGTTTGGATCTGTAACACTGAAGTGGGAGGATGCACAGAAGTCTGGTAACATCATGTGGCGTGTTCCCAGGAACATAAGGCTGAATGACAACATCGTTGTGCGCGAGGACGAGATAGCGGTCTTCTACAGGGACGGCAAGGCTCTTGCATACATCGATCGACCGGACAGGTACGCACTGACGTCGATCAACGCACCGATTGTCGGGGCCATCGTGAAGTTCCTTTCGGGCGTCGAGCAGCAGGCAGAGATCTACTACTTGCAGAGGAGGCCCTTCGACGGGAAGTTCGGGAGCAAGCAACCCTACCAGTTCAAGGACAAGGAGTTCGGGATGGTCAACCTCAGGCTCTTCGGCGAGATGAGGTTCCGCGTCAAGGACCCAGAGAACTTCATCAATGAGTTCGTTGGGACGCGCGGGTTCCAGTCGAGCGATGAGGTGGAGGACAGGATCCAGGAGCAGGTCGTACTGCTCATCTACGATGCCATCGGTCACATGAAGGAGAATGGTCTGGGAGTGACGGACCTGGCGTCCAATCTGATGAACATAGAGCAGATAGTCCTGGAGAAATCGAAGCCCCATTTCGATCAGTACGGAGTCCTAATCGACAAGATATCGGGGCTATACATATCGTTGCCCGAGGAGGTCCAGAAGGCGGTGGACACGAGGGCTTCGATGCAGGTCCTCGGCACCGACTACGTGGGCTACCAGACCGGTCAGGCGATGAGGGAAGCGGCGAGCTCCGAGAGTGGAGGAGGCGCGGCCGGTGCAGGTGTCGGCGTTGGAGCGGGCATCGGCATGGGATATATGATGATGGATGCAACCAAGAGAAGGCAGGAGGGCGCTCCGGCACCCGGGATGACCTGCCCGAAGTGCGGGAAGATGGTTCCCGGGGGAATGAAGTTCTGCGGCAGCTGCGGGGCTCGGATGGAGCCAGGAGGAGACTGCCCGGGCTGCGGTAAGTTCGTCCCCGAGGGTTCCAAGTTCTGTCCCGAGTGCGGGAAGCCCATGCAAAGCATGGCGAAGTGCGAGAAATGCGGCAAGGACGTTCCCGCTGGGTCCAATTTCTGTCCTGAGTGCGGTGCGAAGGCTGGCGAATAGGGATGGCAGAGACCGACTGCCCGAAATGCGGCGCACCTTTGGAGTACGACGTTGGCACACTGATCGCGGAGTGTTCCTATTGCGACTCACGGATATTCATTGACAAGAGCGGGGCGCACTTCTACCACATTCTCCCTTTCTACAGCGATGGACAGCAGGCCATTGGGATTTTCAGAAGATGGGCAGCGGGGCCCAAGAAAGCGAAGAACCTCGACAGCCTGGCGTCTGTCCAGCGGCTGTCCCGCCAGTACTTCCCCATCTACATGTTCAAGAGGCGGGTCGGGAACGCGGAGTCCGTGCTCGTCGAACCCGCCAAGCTCACGAACCTACCCGGTTTCCGCTCGCTCAAGGTCCCCCCGGGAGACATCAAGATCTTCGGCAAGGAGTTCGAAACAGGGGATGCAGAAGTCCTCGAGCCAGATCTCGACATGTCTGCCTATCTTCCATCCATGCCGGGCGAGCCGATCGAGCAGGCGCTCGTGTACTTCCCCGTCTGGCAGGTGGAGTACTCCTTCAAGGGAAGATCATACACCTGCGTGATAGACGGCTCCTCCGGTGAGGTCTTCACGGATCTGTTCCCAGTCCGGGGATCCGGACCGTACCTGGCCGTCTCGCTGATAGGCTTCGGGGCCTTCTTCGGCGAAGGCTTCCTCCTCCTGTACAATGCATATCTCGCAGCCATCCTGATCGGCATTACCTTGGTGGGGGTGCTCCTGAGCAGTGTGTATGTAGCCAAGAAGTTCTAGCTGAGAGGTGTTGAATGGGAATCACCGTCGCGATGAGCTGTCCCTCCTGCGGAGGACCTGTCGGTGTCGCTGATGCGTCCAGGACCACTTCCTGCCCCTACTGCGACTCACTACTGTACGTCGAGGATTCGGAAGGCGTCCGCAGCGTTGTCTACAAGAACCTGTTGGACAGACACAGGGTCTTCAGAACAGTATCCAAATGGTTCGATGAGGGATTCAAGGCAAGGGACCTTGACAAAGTGGGAACGGTCAAGGAGATCTACCCTCTCTATGTCCCCTTCTGGAAACTGAACGCGCGAGCCGCAGGATGGATTTGCGGCTACGTTGTGCACAGGCATAGGACGGGCAAGGGGCACTACACGGAGACCAAGGAATACAAGGAGAGGATGGTCCTCCAGGACTACACGTGGACGAACATCGCTTGTGATGCCGGCGACATCGGCATAGAATCCCTCAGGAACCTGAGCGGCGAGGTCATATCAAAGCAGGACGAGATACCGACCTTCGAGGTTACGACATCCAAGACGGACGCCGAGAGTGAAGGTGAAGAGGCCATCCGCGATATGGCTAGGGGGACTGTCGATCTCACCAGGGTGACCTTCGAGAAGATTCATGTCATTCCGAACAGCTTCCTCTTGGTATTCTATCCAATATGGATGGTCAGATACGATTATCGAGAGAGGTCCTATTTCGTCACCGTGGACGGCGTCAGTGGGAGGACACTGTCCGGGCGAGCGCCCGGTGATCCGGTGTTCCAGGGCCTCGTGGCTACTGGCGGGGCAGCGGCGGGAGGTCTTCTGAGCAGCATCGGCCTGTACGTCGGGCTCGTCCTTGAATCCGAGCTGGCCATACTCGCCCTGATCGCTGGTGGCGGACTCATGTATCTTTCCTACAGGTTCTTCCGTCACGGTTCAGAGATCGTCCAGGGAGACATCGAATCCCCTTACAAGAAACGGAAGAAGAAAGGGAGAAGGAAACTCAGATACAGCAGCTCGGCAGAGGACCTGATGGAGACCTTCTTCGATAACTGGTAGCCGCCAAAGCTTTTATAAACGGAAGTCCCTACTCAGAAATACCTGGAGGAGGTCAAATGAAGTGGGCAAGAGCTCTCGTCTCGGTTGTGATCCTAGCGCTAATCATCTCGTCATCAGGTGCCGCTCTTGGGACCGGGGAATCTGGTCCTGTTGATTCTGAGGGCGAGATGGGAGAAAGAACTGGTTCAGGACACCCCGGCTTTTCCGGAGCGACTCCTTCGAGTCCGTCCGACGCTCCCGTCGGAATCGACGGCGCCCTTCGCGACATATTGAAGACGAATCCATTTGACACGATCGAGGTCAGCATCGTCACCGACCGGCCGAGTCTCGTCTGGGAGTATCTGGGCGAGGTCAAGAGCACGACTCCTTCCGCCCCGAGAACAAGACCCGGCAGCCTGATCGTGGAAATCCCCGCTTATCTCGCCAGCAAGATCTCCTACTTGGATGGCGTGCACTCTGTGTCAGAATACGTCCTGCCGACTCCCATCGAAGTGTATGAGCCAACCTCCGCGGGAACTGGGCTACCGCCTGTCACTCCGCAAATGAAGCGAGTTGTCGAGATTCAAGGATCCATAGAGGCGTGGAGCAATGGCTTTGACGGGAACGGTGTAAACGTTGCCGTTCTCGACTCCGGCGTGGACTTTGGCCATCCTGACCTCTATGGGACCCAGGCGAGGGTCGCTAATGTCTCATCCCCTTACTACGGGTGGCCAATCGCGTTCGATTCGCGATCCATGAGGAACTTCCTCAACAGCGGAGTCGGTTATCCCTCAAGCAACAACTGGTATTCCGACACGTCCTCTGTCGACGTCGACGGCAACATGGATAGCATCCTTGACGGTACTGGCTACGACGTCACCGGGATAGTGAGCGCGTCCGGAACATACCACCATGGTCTCCATCCCGACGACAATCTGAGACTCTCCCAGGGCTATGGCGGCAGCCCGCCCGTGCTCGTTGTCGACTCCACAACACCCGGGGTCTATGATACAGTGTATGTGGACCTCAACTACGATGGCAGCTTCTCCGACGAGAAGGCCGTCACGAAGGGCGACGAGATCTCCGTCAGGGACGTTACGGGCGATGGAATGCCCGACCTCTCCGGAGGATTGGTCTACTTCATCGCTGATGGTGTGCTGTCGATCCCGTATGCCGACATCCTCTCGAGCTCCATTGGCGTTCCGAACATAATCCCAGGCAACGGTGACATTGTGGCTTTCATGATAAACGACGCCACCGAGGCTGCAGGATCCCACGGAACCCTATGCGCTTCCGCGATCGCCGGGCAGGGCGTCGCGTCTGCAGGCCTCGTCACTGGCACCGCCCGAGGTGCTAAGATTGTCGCTGTGGGGAATGCCTATCAGGGCGGGAGCATGGACGACGGGTTCTATTTCGCCGTGGAGGGGTATGACGGCATACCCGAGACCGGCGATGAGGCCCAGATCCTGAGCAACAGCTTCGGGTACTCCAACATCATAAACCAAGGTTGGTCCTACGACGCCCGTCTGGTCGACTGGATCTCCAACTACTACGCACCCAAAGCGACCTTCGTCGTCGCCTCTGGTAACGGTGGCTTCGGCTACGGAACGGTCGTCTCACCCGGATCCAGTCCTGGCGTCATCACGGCTGGCGCTGCTACGAGCTATTGGTGGGGGTCGAGCTTCTCCACATTCGGAAACGTGATATCGTGGTCTGACCGCGGACCCAATGCCCTGGGACAGCTGGATCCAGACGTCCTGTCCGTGGGCGCCTGGGCATACGGCAGCAGCCCTGTGAACTCGTACAATCCGCCAAACGGCAACAATGCGGTCCGGCTTTGGGGTGGTACGAGCCTGGCAACGCCAGTCACTGCAGGGATAGTGGCTGTGCTCTACGACGCCTACAAGCAGGGTCACGGCGACTTCCCGGGCTCTCAGCTCGCGAAGAACATCCTCATGTCCACTGCCGATAACCTCGACTACGATCCATTCGTGCAGGGAACTGGGCTGGCGAACGCGAGCAGAGCATCCCTCGTGGCAAGCGAGCGTCAGGGGATTTACATATCCCCGCCTCACTGGTCTGCCGGGGACTTCGACGGGGTGCGATACGAATCGTTCGCAAACCTCATGCATCCTGGCGAGACCGACACGTTCAAGTTCACTATCGAGAACGTTGACCCGCTCAACTCCACGACGGTTCTTCTCGACGACCTCGTTCACAAGAAGACGTTCGGATACTCCCAGTCCATCTTCCGCAGCCTGTCTGACGACAGCGCAAATGGATGGACGGTAGATGAATTCATCCCGATAATCGACAGAAAGAACGGGATCTATGAAGTTCCGAACGGCACGTCCCTCCTCGTCGTCAAGCTCAACTGGGACTACCTCGATTTCGACCGGGACTGGAACTACGGCCAGAACAACGTCTTCTCCATCAACGCTTACGACTGGAACGACCTCGATGACGACGATCTGTACTGGGATGATGTCAACATGGACGGGATAATCGATTCCAGCGAGATCGAGAGCAGCCCCGCATCCGAGATCGAGATAATGAACACCGCATACCAGACCGGGGACATACTGGAGCTCAGGGTCCAGAATCCCTCGCAGATGATTCACGACGGTCTCATCCTGGGGATTGGGCGCAGCGTTAGCGGGGCGACGCAGAACGATGTTACTCTCAACCTCACGATCGCGGCGTACGAGTACCAGGATTGCGATTGGCTCTCGCTCGATCAGAGCCAAGCCATCCTCGGACCAGGGGAGAGCGCCGAGTTCAACGCCACTGCGAGCATAGTCGATGTTTTCCCGATCGGCACACATCAGGCGTCCATCATCGCGAGCTACAATGGATTCGAGACCGTTGTTCCCGTCACAGTGAATGTCGCCCCGAATACGAAGACCTTCAGCTTTGGAGGCGTTCCCCAGGACGATGACCTGTACCAGAACGACCGGGTAGGAGGCGGTTTCAACTGGCGGTGGAGGTACGAGTCAGGTGATTGGCGGTACTACTTCATAGAAGGCGTTGACCCCTTCGTTGCCAACCCAGGCGAGAAGATGTTCGTCAACGTCAGCTGGGAGAGCGCCCCGACGGACATCGACGTGTTCCTTCTCGGAAATGCTAGCGATTGGTTCTCCGCGTCCAATCCAGAGCGGTTCGGACCGAACACGATGACGGTGAAGGAGACAGGATCTTCTATCTATGCTGGCGGTGGGAAGTTCCAGTACTCAACGAAGACGGGAGACCCGTACGAGCTCATCGCGATTGATCTGGAGCGGGGATTGAACGAGATAATCCTCCACAATGTGCTGAACGATGGCAGCGGCCCGTGGAACAAGATCAGAGGAGACGTTGGGATACTCTCCGTGGCCCCGTACCCTTGGGACCTGGGAACGGTCACTGATTTCTCTGCCCTCAACGGCAGTCAGGAATTCACCATCGGTTCCACGATCAACTTCACCGAAGTGACGATAAGCGCATACGGCGTCGTGGAGCCCTGGGACTACCCCTCGCAACAGATCCTCCAGGACACCCCCTCCAATCCCACGACTTCGAGCTGGCAGCAGGAGTTCCTCGTCACGGATGGTGGATACATCAAGGGCATTGTCGATAGCTCAGTGTCGGGGCTGGACATCGACCTGTACCTCTTCTTCGATTCGAATGGCAATGGCATCCCCAACTTCCCTGGGGAGATCGTAGCTTCCTCGTACACATCTACCGCTCATGAGGAGATAATGTACACTTTCCCCGCCGACGGGAGGTACTGGCTGATGGTCCACGGTTGGAGCGTCCCGGGCGGTTCCTCTTCCTTCGACGGCTACTTCGAGGTCGTGCAGGGGACCGACCTTGCGGTGAGCGACGTTCCGACGGGACCGATCGCCCCGGGCGATACGAAGCACTTCAACGGCACGTATTCCCTCCCCTCAGTGGAGGGGGACTACATCGGGGTCGTCTTCCTCGGTCCTCCTGACAATCCAGATGCCATCATGATACCATTCCACGCAGAGGTTCTCGACGCCCCTCCAGCGTTCCTGAACCACAGGCCACCCGTCGACTCGATCATATCGGACAACAGCCCGACCATTGGCGTCGACTTCATGGACACAGGTTCCGGTGTGAACATCTCCTCTCTGAAGATGACCGTGGACGGGATTGACGTGACGGATTGGTCCATCGTGACGAACAGCTCGATAGACTGGCCCATGCCGTTCCTTCTTGCCGAGGGCTCTCACACTGTGTCCGCGGCCATCGCCGATCTTTCCGGGGACCAGAACACTACGGTTTGGAGCTTCGTCGTGGATACGATACCGCCGTTTCTCGATGTCTACTCTCCAGCGGAGGGGATGATTACGAACAATCCTTCCTTGCAGGTCGTGGGAAGGACGGAACCCGACGCATCTCTCTTCGTTCAGGGGGTTCCCACCACGGTCCAGCCGTCCGGGGACTTCGACACTCCGGTCTCCCTTGCGGAAGGCCCGAATCTCATCACGGTCCAGGCGTTCGACTTGGCCTCCAACACAAGGATGGTTGTGAGGAACGTTACGCTGGACACAGTTCCGCCGCCACTCGCGATCAACACCCCCGCGAACAACTCGATCACCAGCACGGTCACACAGCTTTTCCAAGGCTCCACCGAGCCGGGAGCTTCCGTCGAGATCGCGGGCACGATACTCTCCGTTCAGCCGGACGGCTCGTTCTCAACCAACATCGCCCTGGTGGAAGGACAGAATCTGATCCCCGCAAAGGCAATCGACGCGGCTGGGAATGAAAGAACAGAGATCATCAACATCACTCTCGACACGAACGCTCCCTATCTCTCGGTCACTGAACCGTATGACGGCCTCGTCACGAACATCCCCTCGGTTGTCGTGAGTGGAGATGTGGAGATCGGCAGCAGTCTTAGGATAAACGGTGCTCCATCCTCCGTGAACCCAGATGGCTCGTTCAGCGAGGTCGTTTCACTCTCGATCGGTGACAATGCCGTCACGGTGGATGCCACGGACCTGGCGGGCAACATGGCTGTCGTCCCGCTGAACGTCCGATTCGATCCTTTCCCGCCAGCCCTGCAAGTGCTGTCTCCGCAGAACGGCTCGATTGTGGGCATCCCCACGGTCGCCGTCTCCGGGACGACGGAACCGGGGGCCACGCTCTCGGTGAACGGGATCCTGGCCTTGGTGTCGGTGGCGGGGGATTTCTCCATTGACATATCTCTGTCAGAGGGTGCGAATTGGATCGACGTGTCCTCCTGGGACGAAGCCGGGAATGAGAACAGCACGTCACTCTTGGTCCACCTCGACACCGTCGCCCCTCCGCTGGCTCTGTTCTCGCCCGAAGACAACCTTCACACCAAGACCATCCAGATCTCGGTCGAGGGTCAAACGGAACCGGGAGCCATCGTGGAGGTAAACGGGTTCTCCGTCTCTCTCCAACCAGATGGGACCTTCCAGAGGTATGTGAGCCTCGCGGCGGGCGAGAACACGATTGCCGTCATCGCGAAGGATGCGGCCGGGAATGAAGCCCGCGAGGAGAGAACGGTCATCTACGACACGATTGCGCCGGAACTCAACCTAACGTCACCCTCGAACGGCACGATTACTCCCCATCCATCCATACTCGTCCAGGGCAGGACGGAGCCTGACGCGGTCGTCTTCATCGGCGACCTGAGCACGAATCCCAGGCCCAACGGGAGTTTCGAGGCCCTTGTCGGTCTTTCCGAGGGCGAGAACACGATCACCGTCGAGTCCTTCGATCTGGCGGGGAACTCCGCGACAGTCACTGTCCATGTGATTGCTGACACCCAGGACCCACATGCCGAGGCGGGCGGTGACATACTGAAGGAGCAGTTCGAAGCGGTCGCGTTCACTGCGAGCGCGTCCTCCGACAATCTCGGGATTCAATCATTCAGTTGGAGATTCGTTGACGGGGACGAGGAAATCCTTCTATCCGGCGAAACGGCCCAGTACACGTTCGATGTTGTCGGAACCTACGAGGTTGTCCTGGAAGTGGTGGACACGGCCGGTAATTCCGACGAGGACGTCCTTCTCGTCAGGATATCCCCGGAGGGCGACCTGGACAACGACGGCCTGCAGGACGACTGGGAGGAAGATAACTTCGGGGATCTCAGTGAGAGCGGCGTCGATGATCCAGACGAGGACCGGTTCCTCAACATCCAGGAGGAGGATGCGGGGACGGACCCCACGGACAGCGACACCGACGGCGATGGCCTTGTCGATGGCCTTGACCCGGACCCGCTAATCCCTCAAGTCGAAAAAGGAGAGGAGCTGTGGGACTACTGGTGGGTCCTAGTGCTGATGGCCGCCGTCGTGATCGCACTCCTGGCTTTCCTGATGCTGAGGAGGCCGCCGGAGCAGATTGAGGAGAGTGAGGAAGCTGAAGCTGACGAGAGTTGAGTGCCCGAGCTGCGGGCATCCGCTGGTCTCCAAACAGAGGGAGGAGGACCTGCTCTTCGCGTGCGACTGCGGCACGATCCACATGAGGGACCCGAAGCCGAAGGAAGTCGAGTTTCAGATCGCTCGTCCCCGAGATGCCAGTCGCCCGGACAACGTCTACGTGCCTTTCTGGCGGGTCTCGGCTCACGTCTCCATGCTGGGTTCCGACGTCGTTGGGGGTTACATCCACAAACTGGCCACGCTCATCGAAGGTGGAGACGGCAGGTCGGGAGACCTTGACATCTACATCCCCGCCACGAAGCTCCCCGCCGAGGAATTCAGGAAGTGGGCCGTGGCCTTCACGAACAACCCTCCCCGCTACGCCGAATACAAGGACTTCGGCGGGATCTCAAGAATGCCCTGCAACATCTCCAAGAACGAGGCGGAAAAGCTGGCGGACTTCGTGATCCTCACGAACGAGGCGGAGAAACCGGGAACACTGCAGTACATCGAGTACACGATGACAGTCAACAACATGTCGTTGGTCTTCCTTCCCTTCATCAGGGACTCTACAGCGAGGCTCTACATCAATCTGTGAGGCTCAGGTAGTCCCCTATGATTTCCGGATGATCGAAGGCCATCTCTCCGGCCCGCTCAGGGTCCACGAGTTCAATGCTCTCCGCATCGCTCCCCGACCTGAGCTTCCCTCCCTTCCTTTTCAGAATGAAGACGACGGAGATGACCTGGCCTCTGGGATCTCTGTCGGGGGCCGAATAGACCCCGAGCATCCGATGGACGCTCGTCTTGAGGCCCGTTTCCTCCTCGAACTCCCTGAGCACCGCATCCTCCACCTTCTCGCCGTACTCAACGAAACCTCCTGGGAGGGCCAGCTTCCCCTTGAAGGGCGGGTACTTCCGTCTGATGGCGACGAGCTTCCCTCTCGTGACCAAGATGCCGTCGACAGCGACCCGCGGGTGTCTGGGCCCGCCCTCGAGGAAGGTCTGAACCGCGCTGTTCCCCTCCTCGTACGCGCTCAGGATCTCCCTCCCCATCTCCGTGAGCGTCGTGCGGCCTCCTCCCGTCCCGCCTCTTTTCGACTGCACGATTCGCTCCCCAGCGGACTCGCTGATTCCCTTGATCGTCCCCCACGCGTGCCTGTAGGACATGCCCATCCTCTTCGCCGCCTCGGAAATCGAACCTGTCTCCTCAACGAGATTCAACAGTCTGGCTCTGCCTTCGCCAACTACAAAAGCACCGTCTTTTTCCAGCCAGGACTTGGCTTTCAATTTGAGCATTCAATCTGTAATGCGGTTCTGCAATAAAAACTTCGGACCGCCGCGCTCGGCTCGATTCACCGGGCTCTCAAGGGATCCTTATCGAGTGCTGTCTTGCGAAGTCCACGGCCTTCTGGTATCCCGCATCCGCGTGCCTGATGATGCCCATGCCCGGGTCTGTCGTCAGCACACGCTCGATCCTCTTCTCGGCACTCTCCGTGCCGTCAGCTACCACCGTCATCCCGGCGTGCGTCGAGTAGCCGATTCCCACTCCACCGCCATTGTGGACCGCTATGAGGTCGGCTCCCGCCGCGGCGTTCAGAAGCGCGTTGAGGATAGGCCAATCGGCGACCGCGTCGCTGCCGTCCCGCATGCCCTCGGTCTCCCTGTTCGGGGAGGCGACGGAACCGCAGTCAAGGTGGTCCCTCGTGATCACAATGGGGCCCGAGAGGTCGCCATCCCTGACCATCTGGTTGATTCTCTTTCCGAACTTCGCCCTCTCTCCGTATCCCAACCAGCACACTCTCGCGGGCAGCCCTTCCCAGGGGAGATGCTCCTCCGCCAGCCCTATCCAGTTGGCAAGTTGTCTGTCCTTGGGAAAGAGCTCCGTCACGACCTTGTCCGTCGTCAGTATGTCCTCAGGTTCCCCCGACACGGCAACCCATCTGAAGGGGCCCCTGCCCTCGCAGAACATCGGTCTGATGTACAACGGGACGAAGCCCTGGAAATCGAAGGCGTTCTTCACTCCCGCCTGCAGGGCCTGCCCCCTGATGTTGTTCCCGTAGTCGAAGACGACCGAGCCTGCCTTCTGGAGGGACAGCATGGCGCGCACGTGGTCCGCGATGGATGAATACGATCTCTCGAGATACCTCTCCGAGTCACTGGCCCTCAGGTCGAAGGCTTCCTGAAGCGTCAGCCCGCCGGGCACGTAACCGTTCAGTGCGTCGTGGGCGGATGTCTGGTCGGTGACCGCGTCGAAGGAGGCTCCAGTCTCGGCGAGATGAGGATGCGTCTCCGAGCAGTTGGCGAGGACGCCCACCGACTTCGCCTCTCCCTCTTCCTTCGCGCTCTTGATGATCTCCAGCCCTTCGTCGAGGGAGGTCACCATCTCGTCGCAGAATCCCGCTTCCAGCCTCCTCTTGATGCGCGATTCATCCACCTCGACCGCAAGGCACGCTCCTCCGTTCATCTTGACCGCCAGAGGCTGCGCACCGCCCATGCCTCCCAGTCCACCGGTGAGCACGGACCTCCGTGATAGCGAACCGCCGAAGTTGTCCCGTGCACAGGCCGCGAAGGTCTCGTAGGTGCCCTGTATGATGCCCTGGGTGCCTATGTAGGCCCACCCTCCAGCCGTCATCTGGCCGTACATCATGAGCCCGATGTCCTCGAGCTCGTAGAACTTCTCCCAGTTCGACCATCTCGGGACGAGGTTGGCATTCGCGATGAGGACGCGCGGGGAGTCCTCGGCCGTCCTGAAAACGCCCACGGCCTTGCCAGACTGGACGAGCAGCGTTTCGTCGCCCTCCAGCTCCTTCAGCGCTTCCACGATTCTGTTGTAGCAGTCCCAGTTCCTCGCGGCCTTCCCCGTGCCACCGTATATGATCAGTTCCTCGGGTTTCTCGGCGTTCTCGAGATTGTTCTGGAGCATTCTCAGAATGGCTTCCTGTCGCCAACCCTTGCATTCCAGCTTGTCCCCTCGATTGGCCTTCACTCTCATCCTATCACGTCATCATAATCAGGCTACAGGAATAAGTCATTATTGGAGCGAGAGCCTTGAGTTGACGATGGCCAGTATGGACTCGAGCAGCTCTGAGCCCTTCTCGAAGGCCGACCGGGCCTCGTTCTCCATGTTCTCCACTATGTCCTTGTTCCTGACGTACGCCAAGTTGATCCTCACGTTCAAGTACCCTCCGTGAAGCCCGGCTTGTGCCATGAGAGCGGCGACACCGGCGTCGGTGCAGGCGTTCTTCGATCCGCTCTCGGCGAGGAACTTGGCCATGTCAAGCACCTCGAGCGAGGCTCTCATTATCCGGAGAGGGGGCTCCGCGGCTCCGACGAGAGCGTCCTGGATGGCCGTCGTCCTCTTCTCCCTCTCTTCCTCCGTCCCTTTGGGCAACGAGTACGAGTCCATGACCGCCTGGTATGCCTGAGCATCTTCGTCGACCAGGCTGGCCAGCCTCGTTCTGAGCTCCCCTGACCCGTTGAGGGCTGTCTGCAGTTCCCCGGTAACCCCTTGATCGGACTCCTTCTTCAGGGAAATCCTCGAGACCATCTCGTTCAGCGCGCAACCCAGCGAGGAAGCGAGCGCGGATACGCTCCCCCCTCCCGGCGTGGGCGAATCGGAGGCCACCTTCTCGATGAACTCATCCATGTGCGACATCTCTACTCACGCAACCTGTTCTCGATGATCTGGTCCATCTCGAACTCCTTCAGCTTCAGATAGAGGATGGCGGAATCCGTGAGCGCCTCCTGCGGTATCAGTCCGACAACCTCGCTCGAGACCACCTCGACGCCGAGCTTCGTGCATTCTTCCTCGATCGCTTCCATCACCTTCTGAACGGGAGTGGCATGGAAGTTGACCAGGTTCATCGAGACCTGGGCCATGTCCTTCTCCTCGATGTAGAAGCCGAGGGCCCTCACGTGCTTCAACCCGCCGCTGCTCTCCCGTATGGTCTTCGCGATCCTCTGGGCGATACCTTTGTCGCTCGTGCTGAGATTGACATTGTAGGCGATGAGGAATTCCCTCGCGCCCACGACAGTGGCGCCGGCCGTGGGATGGAGCTCAGAGGGCCCGTAGTCGGGCTTTCGCTCGGGGTCCGAGCGGATATCTTCCTTCAGCCCCTCGTACTGTCCCCTCCTTATGTGGGGCAGGCTCTTCCTTTCCGGGGACGTTGCGGCATGCTCGTACAGGTAGACAGGGATTCCCAGCTCCTCTCCCACTCTGCTTCCGAGCCTTCGTGCGAGGCTGACGCAATCATCCATCGTCACGCCAGAGACAGGAATGAAGGGGACCACATCGGTCGCGCCTATCCTCGGATGCTCGCCCTCGTGTTTGTTCATGTCTATGAGCTCAGAGGCCTTCTTCACGGCCTCGAACGCGGCGTCCGCGCACTCCTCAGGACCGCCGACGAACGTGATCACTGACCTGTTGTGACTGGCGTCCATCTCCACGTCAAGGACCTTGACCCCCTCACACCTTCCGGCGGCGTCGGCGATGGCCTTGACAACATCCTCTCTCCTACCCTCGCTGAAATTGGGGACGCATTCTACAATCCGTTCCATGGGAAGTCCTGGAGAAAAAGCCCTCGTCTTTATTTAAGGGTTTGTCGCTGTGGATTAATGACCTAGGATGACTGGCTATTCTCAGGTGCATAAGAGGCCTAGCAAATGAGCGGGTCTCTCAGCACTCATAGGGTCACTATGAGGACTGTTCAGCACTAGGCGAAATGGTCCAAGAGATTCTAGGATACCTATTTTCGTTTCCGCTTTCTAAGGGTGTGAGTGAGTAGGTCTCGCAGAATCCTGAGGTGTTCGATGTCAATAAGTATCTGGACATCGGACACATGGATTGTCTTTCCGTCTGGAAGACCAACGTTCTCATTCCCGAAGTCGATTCTCACGAGGTCCTTGGTTTGATTCACGCCAAAAACAGTTGCATAGTGTTTCACGAAGCCCGGTGACCTCGTCCACGCCTCTCCTTTTCTGATCTCTGTTTTCTTGGCCATACTAAGCCTCCGTAAAGACCTCCCTTTCCGCGCGTTTTCGAATGTAGAAAACCTCCTTCTTCTCTGCAACAAGCCCTGGGGAAAGGGCCGTGAATTCCGGACTCGTTGGCAGAATCTCAAGAGAGACAACCTCCTCTCCAATCAACTCCTCACGGGTGTAGGTTTCGAGGACTTCCAGTTCCTCTA
This sequence comes from Candidatus Thermoplasmatota archaeon, assembly GCA_022848865.1. Lineage (NCBI taxonomy): Archaea > Methanobacteriati > Thermoplasmatota > Thermoplasmatota archaeon. Next base: position 39,556 of record JAJISE010000010.1, read on the forward strand.
TTCCAAGTTCTTTCTCCATGATGGTGGAGATCAGGACCTTGTTGAACTGATACATAGTCTGAACAAGTTGGGAATCAGTGTTCAGTCTATATTGCTTGATGTTGCCGACCTGGCCAACCTTTGTGAGGATCTCCCACTTCAGGAATCGTTTGACGATCTCGCCGCATGTCCTTCTGGAGGGGACCTCGCTAATCCTCGCCAGTTCTGAGATGTTGAAACTGAAGTCTGGACAGGACATGAGATATTCGAGCAGTTCAACCTCTGAAGATGTGCCGAGAATGCCCTCAAAGGGCTTCTCAGTGTCTTTGATTTCCTTCATTGCCCCACACCGTGGTCTTGTCCTCTACAAAAGTGTTTCGAGAACAATAGGACGTGTCAGCGGAACAATCGCCAGGTCAATATATATACTTTGTGCAGAAAATATCACAAGCCTGTTCTAAATCCTGCCAAGGTCCATCAATATCCCCTTCGTTTCACCAGCGTTGACCCAATAGCGTCTTGAACCTCTCTTCTTCGTCATTCCAAGGAGTCTCTTGTCTATCAGACTCTTGATGACCCCCTCAACATTCCCAACCTTGTGCCCTAAATGCTTGATGATCCCCTCCTCCGGCATGGATCTGTCGACCTTGAAGCGTCTTTTGTGCCACATATAGAGCAGGAATCTGATTTCATCCTCAGACAAGTCTGACGGTTCATTCTCTCTATTGGGGGGAGTTCTATTCGTAGTAAGTCTCCTCCTGCTGGTTGGTCTTTCCCTTTCCTGTCATCTCCCGTCACATCATGATCGACTGGTCTCAATTAGTCTTCTTCAGGTGTAGGCTCAAGGAAGTCAAAGAACTCCTCAAGTTCTTCGTCGAGTCTCATCTTTGTGAGGTTCCTTTCCAGTTGCTCCAGGAACTCCTCTTGATATGCGTCTGCAAGCATCTTCCTATACTTCGGGTTGGAGAATGCTTTGAGTCCAAGCACCAGGATGTTGTTCACCGCGTCTCTGTAACTGACTTCTATACCCACGTCCAAGAGGGCCTTGGCCATTACCACATTCACCAATCTATTGACCCAGTCGTCTATGTTTATCGTCTTCCTTACCATTCAATCACCTATGCATCCGTGTTTGGGTGCAAGAGCACCTGCACATAGGATAATGCACCCGGGTGTATATATACCTTTCGCGGAGGGAACTCGCATGAGGCAGATGACCGTGCTTTGTGCATTACAAAACACCCCATCCCAGACAGCGGGCTACTACCGTCCCCCGTCCTTGATGCCGAGCCTCTTGAGAATGAGCCTAGTCCTGAATCTCCGGACAGCGAACGGTACAAAGATAAGAAGCATCAACGCGACCATGAATGCCCCACGCCCGAAGTTATCCAGGACCACGTAGAGAACGCTAAGTGACACGGATAGCACAAACCAGGACATGAGAAACCATTCAACTCCATCCCATTCTCTCGGCCCTTTGAGGAGCATCTCATCTCCTTCGAGCGTGTGGCGGAACTTGCCGAAGTAGGCTACTGACCACAACAAGATCAGACCGCTCAACATGAGACTGGTCATCAATAGGACGTCGAAAGGGCCCACGGTAGAGACAAGGAGTCATGGCTATAGAAATCATTCGTCTGAAAAGAAGAGAGAAGAGTCAAGAGAGAAGAAAAGGTTTAGCGCAGAAGCCACTCGATCTCCTTCAAGAAATACTCGAACTCGTGGTCGCTCTTCGCTTTGCTGTTCGCCAGGTGGACGAGCTTCTCAAGTCCCTTCGTCGGGTGCTTCGTCTTCTTCAATCTCGCGTTGAGTGTCACGACCCTCTTCTTGTGCTTGGGGAACCTCCTGTACGAGACGAGCGGCACGGACTCGCCGTCACCGGACCCCTTCTGCTTCCCCCTCACGACCTTGTGCAAGTTGGCAGCGGCCTCGAGATACCCCTTCGAGTCCTTTGGCTCGATTCCCTGCTCGATCGCCCTTCTCCCCGCGTAGAGCATCTTGCGAAGCGCGACGTTGATATCCTCGTCCACGAGAACGCCCTTCCTCTCGATATCCTTCCTCACGTTCTTGACGTGGGCTCGGAGCTTCGAAACGCTGCTTCTCGCCATCACAGTGCCTTCGTCATATGATTGTGGTTTGGGCTATATAAGCCATACGATTCCACCGTTATCAAGAGTGATAATGGCGCTGATAGATTCTTAAAGCATCCCAGAGTGGTTCGAATGGGAGATCCATGAGCCAACTGAAGGGTGAAAGCATTCTGCTTCTCAAGGTGAAGCCAGGTGAGATGCACAAGGCCATCAATGACCTCGAGAGGAGCGAAGAGATCAATGAGGTCGATCCGGTCCTGGGATTCTACGACATCGTTGCGAGCGGAGCGTTCGATGACAGCCGAGACTTGACCGATTTCATCGAACGGGTGGAGTCGAAGCCCTTCTTCCAGAGCTGCTATGCCCGACCGTCCTACGAGTCCTGGAAACGGAGAACGAAGAGTGATTCTCGGGACCAGGGTTGGGTCCTCATAAGGTCCAGCATGCCATCGGCTACTCTCAGAGAGCTGAAGAAGCTGCCAAACATCCAGAAGCTGGTCTTCACGTCAGGAGACTTCAACATCGTGGCGAACTTCGGGGTTCGAGGTCGAGGTGACTGGAAGAGGACCGTCTTCAAGGATATCCATGGTGCGGCAGGTGTTAAAGAGGCGATCACCCTGCTAGGGATGTCTGACTGAGGCCACGAGCCCTATCGCGAGGCCCGGGTGACCCTCACGAAAATCCTTTAATACGTTCCCCCTTTTATCGCTCAGGAGTTGCTTGCCAGTATTCGGTAGATTACTGGACGCATTCGGATCGGGGAGGAAAGGCTATGAGTGACGTGGTTTGGAGGCCTACGGGCGAATATGTGGAAGGTTCCAACATCAAGAGGTTCATGGACAAGCACGGGATCAGGGATTACGACGATCTGGTCAAACGGAGTTGCTCCGACATTTCCTGGTTCTGGGACGCCGTCGTGAAGGACCTAAACATCGAATGGTTCGAGCCCTACACAAAGGTCGTGGACCAGAGCAAAGGCATCGAATGGGCGGAGTGGTTCGTCGGAGGGAAGACGAACATCGCGCACAACTGCCTTGACAGGCATGCGGCCGCCCGGAAGGACAAGCTCGCCCTGATCTGGGAGGGCGAGGACGGTCAGATCAGGAAGATGACCTACGGCGACCTTTATTCCCATGCCAACAGACTGGCGAACGCTTTGAAGGGCGCCGGAATAGGGAAGGGCGATACCGTCGGCATCTACATGCCCTTCGTGCCCGAGATCCTGGTCGTGATATACGCAGCCATGAAGATAGGGGCGATCTGCATTCCAATATTCTCGGGTTACGGGTCCTCCGCCTTGGCATCGAGACTTCGGCATGCCGGGTCGAAGGTGCTCTTCACAGCGGACGGTTCCTACAGGAGAGGCAAGCACGTTCACATCAAGAAGGAGGCGGACGGAGCGGCGAAGCAGGTTCCGAGCCTGGAGAAGGTCGTCGTGCTCAAGAGGCTCGGGATCGACGTGGACTGGAACGATGATCTTGACGTCTACTGGGATGACTTCGTCAAGGGGCAATCGGACGAGTGCGAGACGGAGAAGCTGGACGCCGAGGATTATTCCTTCATCATCTACACGTCTGGGACGACGGGAACGCCCAAGGGCTCCGTTCACACGCACGCGGGTTGCCTCGCACAGATGTCCAAGGAGATCGCGTACTACTTCGACCTGAAGGACGACGACCTCTTCTTCTGGCTGACGGACATCGGCTGGATGATGGGCCCGTGGATGATCGTCGGCGTCATGAACTTCGGCGGGACGATATTCATGTTCGAGGGCGCGCCGAACTATCCAGAACCGGACCGGCTCTGGGACATGATCGAGCGCCACAAGGTCACGACGTTCGGGATATCGCCGACGGCCATCAGGATGTTCATGAGGTTCGGCGATGAGTGGGTGGACAAGCACGACCTGAGCAGTCTGAGGATCCTCGGGTCAACTGGCGAGCCCTGGGACCCCGACTCGTGGACGTGGTTCTTCGAGAAGGTCGGAAAGCGGAAGCTCCCGATAATCAACATCTCCGGCGGGACGGAGATAGTGGGTTGCTTCCTCTCTCCCCTGCCCATTAACGAGCTGAAACCATGCACCCTCCGCGGTCCTGGTCTCGGCATGGGAACGGACGTGTTCGACGATGACGGAAAGCCCGTGAGGGGGAAGATGGGACATCTCGTCGCGAAAAACCCTGCACCCTCCATGACCAAGGGGTTCTGGAACGACCCCGACAGATACGTCCGAACGTACTGGGATACGTGGGACGACATCTGGTACCATGGGGACTGGGCGAGCATCGACGAGGACGGGTTCTGGTTCCTGCATGGGCGCTCGGACGATGTGATCAAGGTCGCTGGGAGGAGAGTGGGACCCTCCGAGATCGAGTCCACTCTCATGGAGCATGAGGCGGTATCCGAAGCGGCCGCGATCGGCGCACCTCACGAGATTAAGGGAGAGAAGGTCGTCACGTTCGTCGTGCTTCAGCCCGCGTACGAGCCTGGTGACGAGCTCAGGGAGGAGCTTCGCAATCACGTTGCTGGCATCCTCGGAAAGGTCCTTCGACCGGATGAGCTGTACTTCGTGAAGGACCTGCCAAAGACGAGGTCCGCAAAGATAGTCCGGCGGATCATAAGGGCGAAGTTCCTGGAGGAGGACCTCGGTGACCTGTCGTCCATTGAGAATCCGGACGCCATCGATGAGATATCCAAGATCCTCTAGGTCTGCTCTATCACGATCAGGATGTCGTCGACATCGACGAGATCTCCAGGCTTGACCCTGATCTCTCTCACGGTCCCACCGAACGGGGAGGAGATCTCGTTCTGCATCTTCATCGCCTCGAGTATGAGGAGCGGACTGCCCGCGTGCAGTTTCGCACCCTTCTTCGCGGATATCGAGACGACCCTTCCGGGCATTGGCGGGTGTATCGCACCTCCTATCGCCTCTGGTGCCCTGGATGGTGTCTCGTGGGATTCCTCTGGCGAAGGAACCGCGTCGGATGCGAAATCGATGCTCCGAACCGCAACCTCCCTGGGTTCGGCGTTCACCTTGAGAACGTCTCCCTCTCTGAGGACTGTGAATCTCTTCCGGCCGATTCGGATCTGAAGGCCCTTCTTCGTCTTCCTGACTCTGGCGGTGAGCTTCTCCCCGTCCAGGGTAACCGTCAGCTCTGGCAAATCGGCGACGATCGCCTCGTGCGACTTCCCATCGAGCTCAAAACTGAATCTCATCGGCGTTCATCCTCTTCTTCAGTTGTTCCCGTCTGCCAGCTCTGGTCCACGGTGAGAGCGTGTCGAATCCAGTGATATCCAACTTCCTCCGCGAGAAGCGCCTCATCTCCTCGGGCATCTGGAACAAGAATGCCGCCACGGCGGCGGCCGCCAGCCTCTCCTCGTGCGTTCTCTTTTCACCCTCCTTTCTGAGACGCTCTATGATACCGCTATCCTCGACGAGCCCGGTGTCGATGTCCCCTCTCCTGAATCTCTCGTTTCCGAGCAGCTCGAGATGGAACGGGATGTTCGTTTCGATGCCGCCTATCATCATCTTGGCCAGGGCGTGTTGCATCATCTTGATCGCTTCATCCCTCGAGCCGGCCCAGACGATGACCTTCGCGAACAAGGGGTCGTAGTACGTCGGCACCTCGGAGCCAGCTTCCACGCCTGAGTCCACCCTGACCTCTGGGGAGCTCGGCATGTTGTAGGATTCGATCCTTCCCGGAGAGGGCAGGAAGTTCTCGTACGGGTTCTCCGCGTTTATCCTGCACTCCATTGACCATCCCTTGAGCTTGATGTCCTTCTGCTTGAGCGTGAGCGGCTCTCCCGCCGCAATGTGCATCTGCTGCTGGACGAGGTCGATGCCAGTCACGAATTCCGTGACAGGGTGCTCGACCTGCAGGCGGGCGTTGATCTCGTTGAAGTAGAACTTCCCCTCGTGGTGGAGGAACTCCATCGTTCCGGCGTTCAGGTATCCCGTCGCCTTTGCCGCCCGCACCGCTAGCCCACCGACCTTCTTCCTCATCTTCTTGTCCACGATCGGGGACGGGGATTCCTCGATCAGCTTCTGGAAGCGCCTCTGGATGGAGCATTCCCTCTCGCCTAGGTGTATCACTCTTCCGTCCGAGTCCGCCAGGATTTGGAACTCTATGTGCCTCGCCGGCTTCAGGTACTTCTCGATGAACATCTCATCGCTTCCGAACGAGGAGAGGGAGGAGGACTTCGCCACCTTCAGGGATGAGGGGAGCTCCTCCAGGCTTCTAACGATGGCCATACTTATCCCGCCGCCGCCCGCCGAGGCCTTCAGTATTATCGGGAAACCGATCTCTTCTGCGACCCTGATGGCCTCGGTCTCGCTCCTCACCGAGCCGTCCGAGCCCGGGGTGACCGGAATCCTAGCCTTCTTCGCGATCCTTCTGGACTCGACCTTGTCCCCGGACTTCGCCAGGGCCTTTGACGTGGGGCCTATGAAGACGATCCCCGCCCGCTCGCATTTCTCTGCGAACATCGGGTTCTCCGCCAGGAATCCGTACCCTGGGTGTATCGCCTCCGCGCCCGCCTTCTGCGCGATATCCACGATCTTGTCCTGGTCCAGGTAGCTCTGAATGGCAGGCGGGGGACCTATGTTGTGTGATGAATCCGCCAACCGCGTGTGAAGGGCGTTCCTGTCAGCGTCGGAGTACACGGCAACGGACTCGATCCCCATCTCCCTGCAGGTCCTTATTACGCGTATGGCGATTTCTCCCCTGTTGGCGATGAGAATCCTCTTGAACATCGCTATCACAATGGTATGTTCCCGTGCTTCTTGGCGGGCCTCGTCTCCCTCTTGCTGAGTAGCGTCTCGAGCGCACCTATCAGCCTCGGCCTCGTAAGCTCCGCCTCTATGATCTCATCGATGTAGCCCATCTGGGCCGCGATGTACGGATGGGAGAACTTGTCCTTGTAGTCCCTGACCAGATCCTTTCGGGCCTTCTCGACTCTCAGGTCGCCAAGGATCTTGACGGCCTCCGCGTCGGCCTTTATCGCCCTGACTATGTCGCTCTTCTTCTTGATCGCTTTCAGCTCGATCTTCATCTTCTTGGCGATCTTCTTGAGCTCGGCGATCGTCTGTTCCTCGAGATACTGGTCGATGCTCCGCGCCCGCTCAATCTCCTTCCTGAAGATGATGTTCACCGCACCAGCGGGCCCCATCACCGCCAGCTCGGCAGAGGGCCACGCATAGTTGACATCGCTGCGGATGTGCTTGGAACACATGACGTCGTACGCACCGCCGTAGGCCTTCCTCGTTATCACGGTCATCTTCGGGACGGTCGCCTCGCAATACGCGTAGAGCAGCTTGGAGCCGCTCCTTATGATGCCCCCGTACTCCTGCTTGGTCCCCGGGAGAAATCCCGGGACGTCGACGAACGTCAGCAAAGGGATGTTGAAGCAGTCACAGAACCTCACGAACCTCGCGCCTTTCGTCGAGGAATCGATGTCCAGCGTTCCCGCCAGGACCTTCGGCTGGTTCCCGATTACGCCTACTGGATATCCGTTCAATCGTCCGAAACCCGTGACGATGTTCCCCGCCCAGTGCTCATGAACCTCGAAGAAATCGCCGTCGTCGACGATCCTCGTGATGATGTCCCTCATGTCGTATGGCTTGTCCGGCTCGTCCGGGACGATGTCCCCAAGCTCCTTGTCCATCCTGTTCGGGTCATCATCGGTCTTCATCCTCGGCGGGTCGTCGAGATTGTTCGACGGGATGAAGCTCAGGAGCTTCCTGACCATGTGGAGGCAGTGCTCCTCGTTCTCCGCGGCGAAGTGAGCCACGCCGCTCTTTGCGTTGTGGGTCATGGCACCGCCGAGCTCCTCGAACGTAACCTCCTCGCCTGTGACCTCCTTAATCACCTCTGGTCCGGTGATGAACATGTGGCTGCTGCCCTTCACCATCAGTATGAAGTCGGTCATTGCGGGCGAATAGACCGCGCCCCCCGCGCACGGTCCCATTATCGCGGATATCTGCGGGATCACGCCCGAGGCGAGCACGTTCCTGAAGAAGATTTCAGCATAGCCCCCAAGAGAGATGACGCCCTCCTGGATCCTCGCCCCCGCGCCGTCGTTGAGCCCTATCAGCGGGGCGCCGTTCTTCACGGCCATGTCCATTATCTTCGTGATCTTCTGTGCGAACATCTCTCCCAGTGAGCCGCCGAACACCGTGAAATCCTGGGAGAAGATGTAGACGATCCTGCCGTCGATCTTGCCATAGCCGGTGACCACGCCATCGCCGTAGATCTTCTTCTTGTCCATGTCGAAGTCCGTCGTTCTGTGGGTCACGAACATGTCCGTCTCGACGAACGTTCCCGGGTCGAGGAGGGCGTCGACCCTCTCCCTCGCGGTCAGCCTCCCCTTCTTGTGCTGCTTCTGAATCCTCTCCTTCCCTCCCGCTAGCAGTGCCTGCTTCCTTCTCTTCTGAAGCTCCCTTAGCTTCTTGGCGGATGTCATGGTCTCTCCCAGCCCTAGGAATAAGCGGATTCTCTTTAACCCTTTCGCAGTGCTCGGCCGCCAGCATATCGGAGGTTTCCGGACACTATCCTATTCTCCTCCCCGCTCTCGTCCTCGACCATCAGGAATCCCTCCTCATCGAGGCGGACAGCTCTTCCCGCCAGGTTCCCATCGACCTCTATCATCTGCCCGATAGTGTCCGAGCTCTCCAGCCATTCATCGAGGATCCGACCGTACTCTCCGCTCAGCTCCGGGGACATCTCGACTAGCAGGGCGACTATCGCGATTATGATGGCCTCGTTGTTCACATCCCTCCCGAGGATGTCAAGCGTGGTCGTCGCTTCGTTCCTGAGCTCTTCCGGAAGAGCGCTGACGCTGAAGTTCGTGTTCACGCCCACGCCCACGATCGAGTAGAATGTGTCATCTGCCTGTAGGGCCTCGCCAAGAACGCCCGCCAGTTTCCTCCCGCCAAAGAGGATGTCGTTCGGCCAGCGGATGATCGTGTCCAGGTCACAGAGCTCTCTGAGCACGGTGCACGCGCAGAGGCCGGCAAGGAAGACCGCTCTGTGCGACCTCTCGGCCTCGATCGGAGGCCTCAGGAGCACCGAGAACCATGCTCCGCCCCTCGGGGAGAACCATTCCGAATCTGACCTGCCTCTTCCCCTGGTCTGGGTCCCCGCCACGACCACGGTGCCCTCCTCGCGACCTTGGCGGGCGAGCTTGCGGGCGATGTCCATCGTTGACGTCACAGTGTCGTGCGCCTCGACCGATATCCCGCTCATCACTCACCCTTCGGGGTCTCGACGAGCTCCAGGAGAACGCCAGGAGTCGACTTCGGGTGTACGAACATGACCTTGCGCCCCATCGCCCCCACCCTCGGGGCCTCGCCGACGAGCGTGACCTGCTTGGACCTCAGCCGCTCCACCTCTTCGTCCATGTCGTCGACCGCCAGGGCTATGTGGTGGAGACCCTCGCCCCTCTTCCTCAGGAACTTGGCCACGACGCTGTCCTCGGAGAGCGGGCACACGAGCTCGATCTTTGTTGTCCCGACCTTGAAGATCACCGCCTCGATGCCCTCGGACTCGACCTTCTCTCTTACGATCGCCTTCGAGCCGAGGATGTTCTCCATGCGCTTGCTCCCCTCGTCCAGGTTGAAAACCGCTATCGCAATGTGGTCTATCTTCATCTCATCACCTGACCGAAATCCGGGGCCCTGTACTCCGAGAAGACGCCTCTCAGCACGTCCGATATCTCGCCCAGGGTCGCGTACGCCTTGACGCAGTCGAGGATGGGCGCCATCGTGTTGGAGCCGTCCTCCGCGTGCTTCTCGAGCCTGTCCAGGGCTTCCTGCACGCCTGTCTGGTCCCTGCTCCTCCTCAGGTCCGCCAGGGACTTCTCCTGGAGCTCCTCTATGCCGGGGTCCATCCTCAACCTCTCGATGGTCCTCTCCTCGGACCTGTGGATGTTCACCCCGACGATCAGCCTCTTCTTCTCCTCGACCTCTCTCTGGAACTGGTACGCGCTGTCGGCTATCTCGTTCTGCATGTACCCTTTCCTTATCGCCTTCACCGCCCCGCCCATCTCGTCGATCTTGCTCAGGTAGTCCTTTACGCGCTCCTCGATCTCGGATGTGAGCCACTCCACGCTGTACGCGCCCGCCAGCGGGTCGATGGTGTTGGCAGCGCCGCTCTCGTGGGCTATCAGCTGCTGGGTGCGCAGCGCGACCTTCACTGCCTTCTCCGAGGGCAGGGCCAGCGCCTCGTCCATGGAGTTCGTGTGCAGCGACTGCGTCCCGCCGAGGACTGCTGCCAGGGCCTGAAGGGCGACGCGGACGGCGTTGTTCTCCGGTTCCTGGGCGGTGAGGGACACCCCGGATGTCTGGGTGTGGAACCTCAGGAGCATGGACCGCTCGTCCTGCGCGCCGAACCTGTCCCTCATCAGGTGCGCCCAGAGCCTCCTCGCAGCCCTGAACTTGGCAACCTCCTCGAGGAAGTCGATCTGCGCGCAGAAGAAGAACGAGAGCCGCCGGGCGAAGTCGTCCACCTTGAGCCCGCGCTCCAGAGCGCTCTCGATGTACGCTATCGCGTTGGCGAACGTGAAGGCGACCTCCTGAACGGCCGTCGCTCCCGCCTCGCGCATGTGGTACCCGCTTATGCTTATGGGGTTCCACGTTGGCATCTCCTTCGAGCAGTACTCTATGAGGTCGATCGTGAGCCTCAGGCTGGCCTCAGGCGGGAAGATGTACGTCCCCCGTGCCACGTATTCCTTCAGCACGTCGTTCTGGACAGTCCCCCGCAGTGCGGCGGGCTGCGATCCCTGCTGCTGCGCAACCGCCATGTACTCCGCGAGCAGTATCGGGGCGGTCGAGTTGATCGTCATGCTCGTGCTCACCTTGTCCAGCGAGATGCCGCTGAAGAGCACCTCCATGTCCTTCAGGGAGCTTGTGGCCACGCCGACCTTGCCCACCTCGCCTCGCGCCATGGTGTGATCGCTGTCGTACCCCATCTGCGTCGGAAGGTCGAACGCGACGCTCAGGCCCGTCTGTCCTTGGCCTATGAGGAACTTGTATCTCGTGTTGGACTCCTTGGCGGTCCCGAAGCCCGCGTACTGCCTCATGGTCCACAGGCGGCTCCTGTACATGGTCGGATAGACGCCTCTCGTGAACGGGAACTCTCCCGGGAAGCCTATGTCCCTGGCGAAGTCTGTGTCGGCAACGTCCTCGGGGGTGTATATCCTCTTGGCGGGGATCGAAGATAGAGTCCTGAAC
>JAJISE010000011.1 GCA_022848865.1 Candidatus Thermoplasmatota archaeon
CCCGCAAGGCGAAATAGGACCCCAGGGGCTGGATGGAGATGATGGAGACGATGGAAGCGATGGGAGCGATGGTGCACAGGGACCAACCGGACCTCAAGGACCCTCAGGCGCGGACGGCGCGGCCTGCTGGGACCTCAACGGAAACGGAACAGGAGATCTCCCAGATGAAGACATAAACGGGGACCTCGTCGTGGATGTGCTGGACTGCGCAGGACCACAGGGACCGGACGGGCCGCAGGGAATACAGGGACCGCCTGGCCCGGGATCACTTATGGCCTATGCCTCAAGTGCCACTCATGTGACCATTGAAATGTGGGCGACATGCACGCACTTCGGATTGAGTGTCACGATCGACGTACCCTCCGACGGGTATGTTGTCGTCAGCGCAACGACGTGGCTAAGCATGGTCCATACAGCAGGGACTGATGATGTTTGGGTCGTCATGATTGCGGATTCGCCGACTGAGTGTTCTCAACCCGCTGATTATCGCTATCAGGAGACTATCTCCGAGGGCAACCCAAGCGACACGGCGATTTGGAGGACTGCCGCCCCCCAGAATGTCTTTTCAGTGACTCCAGGAAGTTACACATTCTACGTGAATGGGGCGATGTTCGATACCGGGGCTGTTGACGACCAATTCTGGAGGGGGAATGTAGTCGCGGTCTTCTACCCATCCTGATCGCATCCGCATCACGGTTCCTTCGGCAACACACGAGATCGCACAGTAGAGCAAGCCCTCACAAGAGCGTGAGCGATAATACCGAATCGTCGTTAGCTTCCGTCTTGCCTCCATCTCAGAGGCTCTGGTTTGTAGTGTGCGAGCCGTAGGTCGCGATGGCAGAGGTTGTGGAGGGATTAAAAAGTTCCACCACCGCAACGGCACAGGCAAGCGTTGAATGTAGTTAATCCTTTCGCAGTTCCCGGAATCTAGGACAAGCCGAGGAGCTGTCACGAAATGTGTGTTCAGGTGCAGCTTCGTGTACAAGGGAACTAGACGAGGGCTAGAGAGAGCTTTCTGGCTCTCCGCCCAACACGAGGCACTGGACGCACATCGCCCTCAGCATGTCAACGAGGGCAATGAGCATCTTCTTTCCAGCCTCTGTGGGGATGAACCCGAGGCAGGTGCCCATCTCCAAGATGCTCAGGCACACAAGCATCGAGACCACACAGAGATACTGCGCACGGATAAGGAGCGAGGTCGCCTTCCGAGGAGTTTGAGCGGATTTGGGAAACGCCGACTATCTCGGTGCAAGAACCGCGAATTGATTCTCAGCCATCAAGAGAAGTACGGGCTCACGGGTCTCCGTTCCGCGGTGAAAAGGTGAAGAAGCTGGAGGAGATCGCAGCCAGCTCTTCGCTTGTCGCCAAGAGCCCCCTGGGAGACCGCATGTTCTACTACCCGAATAAAACCGATCCCACCCACCCTATGAGGCCGTGAGGCCTCCCCAACAATGTAGTCCCCAGGAGGAAGGGGCGACCTAAGAGTCGAGTAAGTAGTAGATCTTGGTCCAGTGGTCCTTCGGACTCCTCAAGCACTTCAGGAGCCTGAGGTTCACGAGGATGTCCAGATTCTTCCTCGTTGTCTTGTTTCCCCACCGGTACTTCTTGGCCATGTATTCCGTCAGGTTCTTCTCCATCTTCACTTCCCCGTTGAAGTGCGACTCGATCACCCGGAGAAGCATAGCCAGATTTCTCAACCTTCTCACGTCATGCACATGTTCCTTGAGAACTTCCCATCTTGTCATTTTTCATCCTCCAGTAGTAGGTTTGGGGCGGATTCCTGCTCAAGAAGAGTCAGGTCAGAAAATCGAGGACCTACTTCTACCGCTCCGTAGAACCATTTTCGGATTCTTAGGAGGTGATTCCCCAACGTTAGGATCCAGTAGCTGTCGGAAGGATCTGACTGGTGGACGAGCGACGAATCGTGCACGTTTCGTGTCCTTTCCGGCGTGGACTGCTTCGACTGTTGTTCCACAGAATCATTCGACCCGTCTCGGAGCGATGCAGAGATCCGCTCACAAACCATGGGTCCTATGAAAAAGGAATGTCAGATATTAAGACGCTTTCGACATGTTCCTTGCATGCAAAGAATACTTGACATTCTGGAAAGTCCTGCTGACCTTTCTTTCCCATTTCACGAAGTGGCGTTTTGGCCCCTTTCCCCTCGAGGAACCGGGCATGGCACTCAGCCTCTCGCCTGGAGCGTTCGGTCCGCCAAGATGCTACAACCCGAGAATGCGCTTCATCTTCAGTGAGTCCCTGTCTCTGACGGGGCTCTCGCTTATGATCGTCATGTCGTACTCCCGCTTCTTCAGCACCGTTGCCAGCTTCGCGAAGTCAGGCGACCTCGCCTCGATCTCGAGGTGCTTCCTCTCCCCCCTCTCACCGTACTCTATGCAGCTGAAGTGGCAGTGGAGGAAATCCGTCGTGAACTCCTCGTACTCCTGGAGGAGGTCCTCGAAGTCCTGCACTCTCTTGAAGCGCCCTTGTTCGCGGGCGTGGGCATGGGCCCAGTCGATGACGGGGTAAACGCCCTCGATGTCCTCGCAGATCCTGATGATCTCGTCCAGCGTCCCGAAGCCCGCCAACTTCCCCGTCATCTCGAGGCCGATGAACATCTCCCAGCCCTCATCCCGGATGCGTTTCACGCAGCCCGCGAGCCTCCTCTTGACGTTCCTCGTGACAGCGGATGGTTTCATCCCGTGCATGAAGCCCGGATGGTGCACGAGCATGTACCCGCCCCAGGCGTTCATCATCTCGGCGGTGCGGTGGATCCACGTGCAGCTCTTTTTGAGCACGCCCCTGTCCCTGGAGTTGAGATTGATATAGTATGGTGCGTGGCAACTTATGCGGATGCCGTTCTCCTTCGCGATCCTCCCCAGCCTCTCCGCCGTCTCCAGCTTCGTCTGGATCCCGTACGTGTACTGGACCTCCATGGCGTTGAGCCCCATCTCCTTAAGCATGGGAAGGCCGTCCTCCATCCCCTTCGCGTCGAACGGGGCGCCCGCGGGGCCGAGGTAGAACATCGTCCGTGAATCGGCAGGACATCGATAAAGGCTTTGTTGAGCAATCCTTTTTAGCGGGAACGCGATTCTCGGAACATGGAGCTCGAGACAGTACAGATCGAGAAGCCCGATGACGTGAACCTCATCCTGGGTCAGACTCACTTCATCAAGACCGTGGAGGACATCTACGAGGCCGTCGTCACGTCCGTTCCAGGCGTCGAGTTCGGCATCGCCTTCTGTGAGGCGTCCGCGGAGTGCCTCATCCGATCGGACGGGACGGATGACGAGCTTCGCGGTTTGGCGGTCAAGAACGCGGAGAGGATCGGAGCGGGCCACACGTTCGTGATCCTGATGCGGGGCGCCTATCCGATCAACCTGCTTCCGCGGATCAAGAGCGTGCCAGAGGTCTGCGGCATATTCGCGGCAACCGCGAACGCACTCCAGGTCATAGTCGCCGAATCGGAGCAGGGCAGGGGGATCGTGGGGGTCATCGACGGCGAGAGCCCGAAGGGAGTGGAGACCGAGGAGCAGGCCGAGGAGAGGAAGGAGTTCCTCAGGAAGATCGGGTACAAGAGGTGAGCGGGGCGAGGGGCTCATCCATTGACTGGCTCCTCCCGCTGGGTGAACGTCGCCTCTCGAATCACAGGTGTGGGTCGTGAACGCCTCCTCAGATTCGGATGTGTCCGCCCCCCAAACTGCAAGGAACTGCCAGGACAAAAGCTTCCGAGCTTCCCAGAACCCAAACTTTGGTGAGATTGTTCGACATAATGTCAATTCTTCGCAAGCAACCCTTTT
The DNA here is from genome assembly GCA_022848865.1 of Candidatus Thermoplasmatota archaeon. NCBI lineage: Archaea > Methanobacteriati > Thermoplasmatota > Thermoplasmatota archaeon. The sequence continues at coordinate 3,801 of JAJISE010000011.1, forward strand.
ATAGTTAGACATCAGTTTTATATCAGCTTATGGAATCGGACGAGGGGAGGACTGTTTGTCCGGAATGCCAATGCGAGAGACTAGTTAGGGACTACGAGCGCGCGGAAGTCATCTGCGGTAACTGCGGCCTCGTGCTTTCTGACTCCATCATAGACGAGGGTCCAGAATGGAGGGCCTTCGACGCCGATCAGAGGGAGAGCCGCGAGCGGACGGGACCGCCACTGAGCATAATGTCCCACGACTACGGGCTTTCCACGCAGATCGGGTGGAGGAATCAGGACGCGTACGGCAAGGCGATCCCGCACAAGTCCAGGTCGCAGATATACAGGCTGCGGAAGTGGCAGCACAGGATCAGGACGTCGAAAGCGGGGGAGAGAAGCTTGGCCCAGGGCCTCACGGAGATCAACACCATGGCCTCCAAGATGGGGCTCCCGAGGCACGTGAGGGAGACAGCCGCCGTCTTCTACAGAAAGGCGTCTTCGAAGAACCTCGTGAGGGGAAGGAGCATCGACGAGGTCGTTGCGGCTACCCTGTACGCGGCATGCAGGAAGTGCAAGGTTCCGAGAACGCTGGACGAGATGGCGAACGAGGCCAGGGTGGACAGGAAGAGCATAGGGAGGACGTACAGGACGATCGCCCGGGAGCTCAACCTGAAGCTGATGCCCCAGAGCCCGGGGGACTACATCCCGAGGTTCTGCAACAGGCTCAGGCTGGGCATGGAGGTCCAGAGGAAGGCCAAGGAGATCCTGGAGGACGTCGAGCAGGCCGAGCTCGCGTCGGGTGTGGCGCCCTCGGGCGTCGCCGCGGCGGTGATATACATCTCCTCCGCGATATGCGGCCAGCCGTGCACGCAGAAGGACGTCGCCGAGGTCTCAGGAGTGACAGAGGTCACCATAAGGAACAGGTACAAGAGGATAATCGCGAGCCTCGACCTGAACTTGAGGAGCTAACTGGCAAAAAGCTTTATGCCAAGTGTCATATCCGACCGCAGGTGCTCTGATGCCCGAGGAAGCCGAACAGACAATCTCAGATGGAGACCTGGTATACGTCGACTACAGCGTTTGGGTTATACTCCCTGACGGCAAGGAAGACCTATTCGATACGACGAGCAAGGAGCTCGCCGAAGAGCATGACAACTTCGACGAGAAGAAGGTCTACGCCCCGCAGCCGATTGTCGTGGGCAAGGGCAGGATATTCCCCGGATGGGAGGAGTCCCTGAGGAGCACGAAGGTCGGCGACAAGACCGTCGTCGAGATCCCACCGGACAAGGCGGCGGGAGAGAGGGACCCCCGACTGGTGGAGCTGCACTCGATCAGGGAGTTCGCCAGAAAGGAGATCGCCCCCGAGGTCGGGAAGATGGTCGTCCTTGGGAACAAGAAGGGCACGATCACCGCCGTCACGGCGGGCCGTGTTCGCGTGGACTTCAACAACCCGCTGGCGGGAAGGACCCTGAAGTACGAATACACTGTCACGAAAAGAGCCGAGTCGCCCGCTGACAAGGCGAGGGGGGTTATCGAGATGGACTACGGCGACCCGGAGGAGTTCGACGTGAAGGTCATCGGTGAGGACGTGATGATCAAGCTGCCGGACGTCTGCAAGTACGACGAGCTATGGTTCGTCGCGAAGTACAGGGTCGTCAGCGACCTGAGGGACATCGCAGGTTTTGACTCCATACGCTTCGTCGAGGAGTACGTGAAGACGGAGGAGCCCGCCGAGGACGAGCCGAGCGAGGAAGCTCCTGAGGAAGAGAGAGCACCAGAGGAACTCCCCGCTGAAGGGGCGAAGGATGATGAGGAAACCGTCGAAGATGAACCGAGCGAGGAAGCCCCGGAGGAAGAGAGAGCACCGGAGGAGCTCCCCGCCGAAGAGGCGCCCGAGCCCGAGGCGGAAGAGTAACCCCTCGACACAGTTTTATAAGTTCGTGCATTCTGCATCATTGGGACGCGTGGCCTAGTCTGGATAGGGCACCAGCCTCCTAAGCTGGCTGTCGGGGGTTCAAATCCCCCCGCGTCCGCTCCCGAGAAGTGGTCTAGGCGATCCCCGCCAATCCGAGAAGCTTCTCCGCCGCCGAGTGCGGGTCCATCTCCTTCTTGGTGATCATCTGGACCAGGTTGTTGAACTCCCCGATGAGCTCGGGCCTTTCGAGAACTCTCAAGAACAGGTGCTGCGACAGCGCCGCACGGAGCTCTTCCTTCGCCCGCTCGACACGCTCGGTTTCCAGCGTCCCGCTCTCCTTGAGGAAGTCGTAGTGCTCCTCGATCAGGTCCGCGAGGTCCGTTATGCCCTTGTCCTCCGTCGCCACGGTCAGCTGCATCCTCGGTTTCCACCCGCTCGGCTTCTCCCGCTCGACCACAAGGCTGAGGTTCGCCAAGGTGCTGTCCACACCGTCCAGGTCCGCCTTGTTCACGACGAAGATGTCGCCTATCTCGAGGATGCCTGCCTTCATGGCCTGGATGTCGTCTCCAAGGCCCGGCATCTCCACGACGATCGACGTGTGCGCTATCCTCGCGATGTCGACCTCCGACTGGCCCGCACCGGCGGTCTCCGCGAAGATTATCTGCATGCCCATGGCGTCGAGCACCTTGATCACGTCCGCGGTCGCCCTCGACGTCCCGCCCGCGTGCCCGCGAGTGCCCATGCTCCTGATGAACACGCCCTCGTCGAGGGTCAGGTTCCCCATCCGTATCCGGTCCCCGAGCAGCGCGCCGCCCGTGAACGGGGACGTGGGGTCGATGGCGATGATGCCCACCTTCTTGTCCCGCTTCCTGAACTCCTTGGCCAGAGCGAAGACGAGCGTGCTCTTCCCCGTCCCCGTCGGACCAGTGATCCCGATGATGTGGGCCTTTCCCGTGTGAGGGTAGATCGCCCCGAGGACCTCGGCCGCCTTCTTGTCATAGTCCTCCAGAAGCGATATCGCCTTTGCCGCCGCCCTCTTGTCACCTCTGAGCAGGCGCTCGACTAGCTCCATCTACTTCCCCGCGATCTTCCTGTGGAAATCCACGATATCTCGGAGCGGCGTCCCTGGACCGAAGACCGCCGCGATCCCCATCTCCTTCAGCTTGGTGACGTCCTCGTCCGGTATTATCCCACCGCACGTCACGACGATGTCGTCGATCCCCTTCTCCTTGAGGATGTCCATCACGGTCTTGAAAAGCGTCATATGGGCGCCGGAGAGGCAGCTCATTCCGATGGCATCGACATCCTCCTGGATGGCGGCCTCGACGATCTGCTCCGGCGTCTGGTGCAGGCCCGTGTAGATGACCTCCACGCCCGAATCCCTGAGCGCGCGGGCCACGACCTTCGCGCCTCTATCATGACCGTCCAACCCTGGTTTTGCGACCAAGACTCTCAATTTCGTCATTGATATTCCTCAATAGATGATTGGTTCCGTGTACTCCCCGAACACCTCTCTGAGCACGCCGCAGGTCTCCCCGAGCGTGGCATGGGCCTTCACGCAGTCGAGTATGAAGGGCATCACGTTCTCCTCGCCCTCCGCCGCCCTGCGCAGCCTGTCGAGGCTCCTCTCGGTCTCCTTCTGGTCCCTCTCTTTCTTGAGCCTGTTGAGCCTGTCCAGATGCTTCCTCTCGCCCTCCGGGTCCATGTCGACGAGCGCGATCTCGATGGGCTTCTCCTCCGCGTACTCGTTGACGCCGACTATGATTCTCTCCTTGTCGTCCGTCTCCTTCTGGTAGCGGTACGCCGCGAGCGCGATCTCCTTCTGGAAGAACCCCTTCTTGAGGGCCGGTATGACCCCTCCCAGATTCTCGATCTTGTCGAAGTACTCGTAGGACTCCTCCTCCATCCTGTCCGTGAGGTACTCGACGAAGTAGGAGCCGCCGAGCGGATCTATCGTGTTGGCGACGCCGCTCTCGTGCGCGATTATCTGCTGCGTTCTTAGGGCGATCTTCACGGCCTTCGCCGAGGGCACCGCGTAGGCCTCGTCCATGGAGTTCGTGTGGAGCGATTGCGTCCCGCCGAGGACGGCGGCGATGGCCTGGATGGCCACCCTGACGATGTTGTTCTCCGGCTGCTGGGCGGTGAGCGAGCACCCGGCGGTCTGCGTGTGGAACCTCATCCACCAGGACCTGGGGTTCTTGGCGCCGAAGGTCTCCTTCATCTCCCTCGCCCATATGCGCCTCGCGGCCCTGTACTTCGCGATCTCCTCGAAGAGGTCGTTGTGAGCGTTGAAGAAGAAGGACAGGCGGGGAGCGAAATCGTCCACGTCCAGCCCTCGCTCCTTCGCCGCGCGCACGTACTCGAAACCGTCCGCCAGCGTGAAGGCGAGCTCCTGCACGGCAGTCGAGCCGGCCTCGCGGATGTGATAGCCGCTGATGGAGACGGTGTTCCAGAGCGGGACCTCCTTGGAGCCGAACTCGAACGTGTCCACGATGAGCCTCATGGACGGCTCCGGCGGGAAGATGTAGGACTTCTGGGCGATGTACTCCTTGAGGATGTCGTTCTGTATAGTCCCCCTGATCCTCGTGGACGGGATGCCCTGCCTCTCGGCCGCCGCGATGTACATCGCCCAAACCACCGGGGCGGGGCCGTTGATGGTCATGGACGTGCTTATCTCGTCCAGCGGGATTCCGCCGAAGAGGATCTCCATGTCCTTTAGCGAGCTTATCGCGACGCCGCACTTGCCGAACTCCCCCCTCGCCATCGTGTGGTCGGTGTCATAACCGTACAGCGTGGGGAAGTCGAAGGCGACGCTCAGTCCCGTCTCCCCGTGCTCGAGGAGGTACTTGTACCTCGCGTTCGTCTCCTCCGCGGTCCCGAAGCCCGAGAACATCCTCATCGTCCACAGCTTGCTCCTGTAGAGCGTCGGGTGGACGCCCCTCGTGAAGGGGTACTCGCCCGGCAGACCGAGCTTCTTGAAGTAGTCGAAATCCGGAGTGTCGTCCGGAGTGTAGAGCCTGTCGATGGGGGCACTGGACGTCGTTGTGAAGGCCTTCCTTCTCTCCGGAAGGGCGTCGAGCGACCTCTTCAGGGTCGAGCCTTCCCAATCCCTTTTGCTCTTCGCTATCTCCTTGATGTCGCCCTCTTCAGACATCGCCTAGCCCCTTGCCATTCATGGAAAGAGAAGTCCGCTTATCTAATTTGCGGGGACTAGGACACATAAATACGGGTAGCCCGATTCGCTTCTCAGATGACCGAATACTACTTCGACATCGAGACGGAGGGAACGGACCCGCTCATGGACAAGATCATCACCATTCAGTTCCAGGAACTCGACGGGGGCAAGCCGGTCGGGGACTTCCACGTTCTCAAGGAGTGGGAGGAGGGCGAGAAGAAGATCGTCGAGAGGATCCTCGATGAAGGGATCCTCGACCCGAACTGGACCTTCGTTCCTATCGGTAACAACCTGAGGTTCGACATCGTCTTCGTCATGGAGAAGGCGCAGCAGTACGGACTGCGAGAGTGGAGTGCTGGCGAGGTGAGATACTTCTTCTACAGGAAGGCCATGATCGACATCCGCTCGGTGCTCGTGCTGATGAACGGGGGGAAGTTCAAGGGCTCCGGCTTGGACGCGTTCACGGGGAAGCAGAAGGGTGTCCAGGTGCCGATCTGGTACCGGGAAAGGAAGTACGATGAGATAATGTCGTACATCGAAACGGAGAAGCAGGAGACGATAGCATTGTACCGGGAAGTCGCGAGCCTTTTGGAAACTTTCGGAACGAGAAAGAGGAAGCGCGTGGAAGGGCCCGAAGCGTAGGTTTTCCGCCCGGCAACTGGACGATCTCCCGTTCTCTGAGCCAGACCTCGTTTGCCCCGTCCGGGAAAAATATAAATACATCCAATAAAATTGAAAAACCGGAGGATAGGGAGCAAGAGAGACTACTGTGGACACTCGAAGAAAAGGGGGATTCGTGACAGCGATGCGACCGCTCCGGGGTGTAATCGACACCGCATTCCCTCGCTCTCCACTGCGGGGGCCTCGTTCTAGTTTGAAGGATTTCGCGGGAGGTGACTCATCTGAGGTCGGCTGACCGCGAGGTGCCCGAGGGCAGGGAGGAGAAGATCGATGAGAGCCTTGCCAGGGCCAACGTGGACGAGCTGGGAGCGGTCGTGGAGGAAATTCGGGGACTGGGCCTGGACGTCCCAGAGCTGGACGAGATGCTCCTCGAGAGCATCGAGGCGGTCGAAGGTCTTTCGGACGTGAACCTAGTCCCGTCCTATACGGACGCGGCCAGGACGGCGGCCGAGGGCCTCGAAAAAGGTCAGGAGATACTCTCGTCCTTCCGTGCCACCTCGGACGCCATCGAGAAGGCCGAGGAGCTCATCAGGGAGGAATACGAGAAGCAGGGGGACATCCACGGGAACGTGTTCCAGCATCTCATTCTGTCGCCCAGCCTCGACATGCTCAAGGAATCCAGGCACTTCCTCAGGAGCGGTGACTTCGAGCGCGTGCACGCTCTCCTGCGGGGCATGAGGACCCTTCCCAGGAAGGTCAGGAAGGAGTGCCAGGAGAACGCCGAGATCTACCGCTACTGCGAGACGATCCTCGAGGACCTGAAGAATGAGGGCGTCACGACGCAGGAGGTCGAGGACATACTGAGGATATCAAGAACCGCATTCCTGAACGGGAGATTCGATCGCGTGAGGGAGCTGTCGGAGGTCATCGAGGAGAAGGCTATCCAGCTGAGGGAGAGGCATCGGTCCGCCGTGCGAGCCCTCAAGAGGGCGAAGAGGGCCGCCATCTCTGTCGAGAAGATAAACGCCAGGTCGGGCGAGGCCCAAGAAACGCTTGTCGAGGCGTGCATGTCGATGAGGGAAGGGGACTACGAGAAGTGCGTGGACCTCGCGGAGAAAGCCGCCGCGATGGCGAGCCAGACGTGCAGGCGGTACGGGAAGTTGGTCAAGAGGATCAAGGCGCTCAGGAAGGATATGAATCGCATAGGATCGGATGTCCCGGACGACCTGGAGGACATGATGTCGAGGGCCGAGAGGGAACTGAAGAAGGGGAACCATCAGAGCTCACAGGCCGAGGTCGAGATCGCCTCGCTGCTGCTGAACCGGTTCGAGTCCTCGTTCTGATTTCCCGCCAAGGTTTTTAAGAGCGCTCCCTTTTTCATTGGAGGGGTGAGAGTATGGATTTCGCGCTCACTGAAGAACAGACAATGCTCAGAAAGATGGTGCGGGACTTCGCCGAGAAGGAGCTCAAGCCCGTCGCGGCGGAGATAGACAAGACCGGAGAGTTCCCCAGGGACAATGTCCGCAAGATGGGGGAGCTGGGCCTCATGGGTATGACGGTCGCCCCGGAGCACGGCGGGGCGGGCATGGACACGATCTGCTACGCCATTGCGGTCGAGGAGGTCTCCCGTGCGTGCGGCTCGACGGGGCTGATAATGGCATCCCACAACTCCCTTTGCGCAGGGCACATAGATATCGCGGGGAACGAGGAGCAGAAGAGGAAGTACCTGCCCGCCCTGGCGGGAGGGAAGGTCATGGGCGCATGGGGGCTCACGGAGCCTGGCGCTGGATCGGATGCCGGGGCCGTCGCCATGACCGCCGAGCTGAAGGGCGGGGAATGGATACTCAACGGCAGGAAGACATTCATAACGAACGGCCACGAAGCGGAGACATTCGTCATCATCGCCTCCACCGATAAGTCGAAGGGCACTAGGGGCATCAGCGCCTTCGCCGTTGAAAAGGAAACGCCCGGGTTCTCCCTCGGGAAGAAGGAGGAGAAGCTCGGGCTCAACGCGTGCGTTACATCAGAACTGATCTACGAGGACTGCGCGGTCCCGGAAGGGAACCTGCTCGGTGAGAAGGACACTGCCTTCAGAGACGTCCTCAAGGTTCTGGACGGGGGGAGGATAAGCATCGGCGCGATGGCGGTTGGAATCGCGCAGGGATGTCTTGAAGCGTCCCTCGAATACTCGAAGACGAGGGAGCAGTTCGGGCAGCCCATAAGCAACTTCCAGGCCGTGCAGTGGATGCTGGCGGACATGGCGACAGAGATCGAGGCCGCGAGACTGCTCGTCTACAAGGCCGCGTTCCTGAAAGACCAGGGCAAGAGGTTCAAGAAACATGCGGCCATGTGCAAGCTGTTCGGGTCCGAGGTGGGCATGCGGGCCGCGAACAAGGCGATACAGGTCCACGGCGGGTACGGATACACGAAGGACTACCCCGTCGAAAGGATGTTCAGGGATGTCAAGCTCACGGAGATAGGCGAAGGAACGAGCGAGATTCAGCGGCTCGTCATCGCCCGCGAGATCCTGAAAGGCACATAACTAGGCAGGGCATTCCCGCCGCTCGGGAGCGTCACAGTCTGGAGAAGTCCCTCGTCTCGTCCTTCGGCGGCCTTTCCCGCCGCTCGGGCTGCGGCTTCGGTCTCAGCACGGCAGCCTTCCGCAACGGCTCCTGGCAGTACGGGCACAACTCCTCATCCTTCGTGCATGCGGCGCACAAGTACTCGCCGCAGTCGTGCTTCATGACCGCCTTCCCGTTGTGCATCCCGCAGTGTTTTCCCTCGAGGGGACCCTTCTTGGCGGGAGGCTTCGCCGCTTTCGTGGTGGGCATTGCCGCTTTGGCGGGCATCTTTGGAGCGCCACCGTGGTAGTCCTCGCCCATCAGCGACTTCACTCTCACGACCTCCGGTGGACCCTCGTCCGGTGCGAACTCCTTCAGCGACGCCTCCAGCCTCTTCGCCTTGTAGATCCCGATGTTGAAGTGCCTGACGAGTGCCAGTACCGTCCTCTTCTCCGGCGGGAGGTCAAGCGTCTGCCTCAGCAGGGAATCGAGCTCCTGGTCGTATCTCGGCTCGACCCTCATCCTGTCCACGGTCTCGATGTAGCTGAGGATCTTCTTCGACCTCTCGACGTCGTACTGCGGGAAGCTGGCGGTGATGTCGCAGAGCCTTAGGCCATACCTGCCACCGCTCTCGATGCAGCTCCTCAGGACGGGGATCGACGCCCGTTCCATGTCCTCCAGCTCGGCCGATGTCATCTTCGCAATGTCGATGGTCTCTCTCTCGCGGAGGTGGCCGATGACCTCGCCCAGGTAGTCGAACGGTATGTTCAGGTCGCGGAAAGCCTCCTCTTTCGTGATGGCCCTTCCGTTCTGGAACTCGAACTCCAGAACCCTCTTCCCATACTCGCTCAGCTGTCTCTTCCTCTTCCTATCCTCGCATATCTTCTTCGCCTCGATGGAGGGCTCGTAGTTGGGATCTATCGCCAGAGTGCTCTCGAATGCTCTCACGGCGCTCTCGAACCTTCCCTGATGCATCAGCGCGAGCCCCTTGCTGTTCCAAGGGACCTTGTCCTTCGGGTCGAGACCGATCGCCCTGTCGTAGGCCGCGATCGCCTCCTCCCAGTTGTTCATCTTCTCGAGGGCCAGTCCCATGAGCTGCCAGATGCTCTTGTCCTCCTCGTTGATCTCGGAGGCCCTCTCGTACGAGTTCAGCGCCAGCTCGTAGTTCCTCGTCTTCGCCGCGAGGAGCCCCCTCTCCTTCCAGGCTGCGAAGCTGTGATAGTCGATCTCGATGGCCCTTTCGTAGCTTCCATCCGCATCCTCGAACCTCTTCATCTTCTCGAGTATCCTTCCTCTCTCAAGCCACACCGTCGGGTTGTCGTCCCTTATCCTGAGCGCGCCGTTGACCGCCTCGAGGGCATCTGGATACCTGTTCTGCTCCGCGAGGATCCTGCCCTTCGTCACAAGGGCTTCGAGGTTCTTCGCCTCCTTCGTCAGTATGTCATCCACAACGGCCAGGCCCTCGTCGAACCTCTGCAGCTTGGAGAGCGTCAGGGCCTTTCGGTTCAGCAGCGCCGTGTTGTCCCGGTCCATGGTCAGGGCGTCCTCGTAGGCCTTGAGGGCCCTCTCGAACTTCTCCAGGCCGAAGAAGATCTCGCCCCTCTTCGCGAATGCGTGGGAGTTGCCCGGATCTATCTCAAGGACCTTGTCGAAGCTCTGGATCGCCCCCTCGTAGTTCCTCATCGTCAGGAGCGCGTCGCCTCTCATGTTCCACGTGTGCTTGTCCATAGTGTCCAGCGATACGGCCTGGTCGAAGCTCTTCAGGGCCTCCCCGTACTTGCCCATCTTGGCCAATGAGTGCCCCCTCGCCCTGATAGAATCCAGATGGTTGGGCTGCATCTGGAGTATGTAGTTGCACGTCTCGATAACGCCTTCGTAGTCGCCCGTCCGTTCAAGAACGTCCTTCTTCACCTGCAGCAGTCTCAGGTCCTTCGGGTCCATGGATATGGCGGACTCTATGGCGTTGAGGGCGTCATCGTTCCATCCCAGGTTCTTCGCCGCCAGGGCCTTCTCGTAGTACCCCTCGATGCTTCCGTAGTCGATAGTGGTCATCAGGTCCGCGGCCTCGTAGGTTCCTTTCCATTCGCCCAGCCTCTTGAATATGTCCTTCCTGGCTCTGGCGGTCTCGAGGTCGTTCGGGTCTATCTCGAGTGCCCTCTCGTAGGAGCCGAGCGCCTCCTTGTCCCTTCCGAGCTTGACGAGGGCGTCGGCCATCCTCACGTGCGCGAGCTTGTTCGAGGGGTCGAACTCGATCACCTTCTCGAAGCTGGCGCGGGCGTCATCGTACCGCTCGAGCGATGAAAGCGTCAGACCCTTGCTGTACCACACGTGCTTGTCCTTCGGGTCCAGCTTGAGCGCCCTGTCGTACGCGACGAGGGCCTCCTCGTAGTTCTTCAGACCTTCCAATGCCAGACCCTTGCTGTACCATGTGACCCTGTCCGTTGCGTCGAGTTGAATCGCCCTCTGCAAGCTGTCCAGCGACTGCTCGAAGCGACCGAGCCTCCCCAGCGCCTGGCCCCGGTTCTTCCAGGCCTTCGCGTCCTTGGGGTTTATCTCCACAGCCTTGTCGTAGGCCGAGACCGCCTTCTCGCGGTCCTTCATCCTCTCGTATATGGCCGCTTTCTCCATCCAAGCCGAGTAGTCCTCCGGGCTCAGCCCGAGAGCCCGGTCGAGGGACGTCAGCGCCTCCACGGGTCGCGAAAGGGCGCTCAGAGCCATTCCCCTGTCCTTCCACGTCTCAGCGTCATCGGGATCGAGCCCGGTTATGGCGTCCGCGCACGCAACGATCTCCTCTCTTGCGCGCAGCCTCTTGAGGACGGTGAGCTTCTTCCTGAGGACCTCGAGGTCCCTCGGGCTCATCTCGAGGGCGATGTCGAACGCATTCTTCGCCTCCCGCAGATCGTCCAGCTCCAGGAGGGCCACGCCCTTGTGAAAGAGCGCCTCCTTGTTCGAAGGGTCCGATCTGATGATGTAGTCGCAGACGTTCGCGACCTCTCTCCAGTCCTCCAGCTTGATCAGCGCCTCCTTCTTGCCCGTGAGGGCCTCGACGCTCTCCGCGTTGATCCTCAGGACGCCGTTGTAGGCGCTCACGGCCTCCTTGTGCTTTCCCAGGTTCATGTAGGCGTTTCCCATGTCCAGGTAGGCCTCCTGATCCTTCGGGTCCAGTTCGACGATCGACTCGCCAACGCTCACGACCTCCTCCCATCTCTTCATCACCGTGAAGGCGGCTTTTTTCCCCCTGAGCGCCTCGAGGGATTTCGCGTCTATGGCGAGGGCCTCGTCGAAGGCTCTGACCGCAGCCTCGTGCTCCTCGAGCTCCATGAGTATCCTCGCTTTCAAGAGGTGGCTCTCCCCGTCCCTCGGGTCGTACGTGATGGCCTTTTCAAAGGATCCGAGGGCCTCGTCCCTCTTCCCAAGTTCGTGAAGAATCCTTCCCTTCCGCTTCCACAGGGTAGTGTTCTCATAGTCCAGTTCCAGACACTTCTCCAGGGAGAAGAGGGCGTCCTCTTTCTTGCCGAGGTTCTCCAGCGCCTCCGCCTTCTTCAGCCACATGTCCTTGTCCGAGGGCTCGAGTCTCAGCCCCTCGTCAAAGGTCCTGACGGACTCCTCGTACTGGCTCAGCCTGAAGTAGGCCATCCCCTTCCTCTTCCACAGGCTCCCGTCCTCCGGACGGATGCTGAGGAGCTTCGTGTAAGTGGGGATGTCGGTGTCATCAATCTTCAGGACCTCGAAGAAGCAGTTCTCGGCATCCTGCGTGTCCCCAAGGTCAACGAGGACATCGCCCTTGTTCGACCACACATCCTTTCTGGCGGGGGCCAGGTTCAGCGCCTTGTCATAAAGCCCGAGAGCCTCCTCGGCCTCCCCTCCATGGTAGAGCATGAGCCCCTTGTGGTTGAGCGCGTCTATGTTGTTCGGGTCCAGCTGGAGAGCATAGTCGATGTGTCCGTTCGCCTCTGTGTCCCTGCCTATCTCGTGGAAGCCATACCCAAGCTCGTCGTACACGTCCGAGAAGTCGGTCGTCAGCTTCGATATGAGCTCCCGGTTCTTCTCAAGGGTCTGGGACGCCTTGGCGAAGTAGACGTAGGCGGCATCTCTGGAACCCTTCTGGACACACTCCTTGCCTCTCTTGATGTTCTTCGAGGCCTTGCCTAAAGTCCTTTTCTCCTTGTCGAAGAGGGAATCCAGAAACCCCATGCCCTTCCACCCGAACGTCAATGGATGGCGGTCGATTTATAATCTTCGGACAACCAGCGCTGCTGGAGAGCGGGTCCCGGGACGGATGCGCGACCCTTCGAGTCGCACGGAAACGGTCTAGCGTGCGATCAACGTCCCTTGGTGGGAAGAGGGGAACGTTTTTATATTGGCAGCCATATACAGTTGATTTGTCTGACAATTATCGGACACCAATGAGATGGGATGTGATATCAGTGGTACGGAAAAAGGCAGTCAGGAAGAAGAAGGTCAAGATGAACGATGCGGAAGCCATGGACTGGATGAAGCATCACACGATCGAGGACGCCAAGGAGCTCGTCTGTGAGATCTCAAGCAGAGGAAAGGACGTGCAGGATATGGTTGAGGTCGTGCGGGAACTCGAGGACATCGCGCATATCGTTGACGACCAGTCAGACTGACGTAGAGCAGCGTGCAGTGCAGGCGCCGGGATTCGAACCCGGGCAGTTGGCTTGGAAGGCCAAAATCCTAGACCAGGCTGGATCACGCCTGCCCGTCCTAGCATAAACAAGCCTCTCTTCATTACCTTTTCGAAAAAAGAAGATAGGTGGGGATCACCCCACAGCTATCTTAACGGGATGGGCACGGAACTCAGTCATCTTCATAGTCAGTGGAGCAACCGTATGAGCGGTAGACATCTTCCCAACTGTAGTGGTTTTCGTCCATCTTTCTTCACCCCTGTGAGATGAGAGAAGTCCTCGTCCTTTAAATACGTAAGAAGGGGGGAGTGGAGTGAAAGTGCTCGCGTCAATAGAACTGTGTGTGAGAGAGCACCTGCTTCACGATGAGCGCAAAGGAGAGGGACAGCACGACCGTCCCCCAGTCAGCGACCCCGAGAGCGAAGAGCCCCAGGGAAATGCCCACGATGACGAAGAAGGCTCCCAAGAGCACCTTGAGGTCGATATCGTCAAGGAAAAGAATGAGTATTCCAAGAGCCACGAAGAGCACGGTCCCCGAGACTAGCGCGGTAACAAGAGCGTCCATTATCCCATCCTTGTGACGTATAGTGATTCTCTCTAATAAATCCTTATGCTTTGTGCCTGACGCGCACGGCCTCGCCGCGCTTGCTCTCGACCATCTCCTTGGCGGGCATGCGGGCCACGCCGACCGCTCGGACCTCGTCCCCGCAGACGACGGCGACATCGTCCCCTTCCCTTATGTTCGGGTCCGCGCCCGTGACGCCGATCGCGAAGATGTTCCCCTCAGGGCGGAAGTCCTCGATCGTGACGCAGTAGGACTTCTCCCGCGCAAGGACACTCCCTCCCTCCAGCGTGAGCGAGAGCATCCCCCTTGACGGCACGAGCGTTGCGAGATGCTCCTCCCCGATTATCCTGACGTTCGGGTACCTTCCCCTGAGCCCGCAGTCCTTCACGAGGTCCCCGCCCACGTCCCCGAACTGGAACACGGCCAGGTTCCTGACGTCCTGGATGAGCCTCTCCTTCCTCCCCGTCCGCTCGACGTCCTCGGTCGCCTCGGAAAGGGCCTTCCCGAGAGCCACGATCGAGGATGACGAGGTCAGCGATCCCTCCGTCATGAACACGGCGTCCTCCAGCATGTCGGAGAGGAGCTCCTTCTCCGCCCCGAGATGGACGACCATGCGGGTGTACTCGTTGCCCTCCAGGAAAGATTGCAGTTCCTCGCGGATGATCTTTGCCTCCTCCCCGCTCCAGTCTCCCGTGACCGGTATGTCGTAGTCCTGGGCGGGATGGAAGAGCTCCAGCTCCCTCGGGACGAGTCCGAGGGGAGACGTCACTATCATCTCGTGGATCGCAGACCTGTTCCCGGACGCTTTGACAGCCCGCCTGAATATCCTGTGGGACTTGGAGAGCGAGTACGGCTTGCGGGCCGAGCACGGGATCAGCAGGAGCACCGCCGCAGCTGGCGGCCTCGAGTAGCGCTGAAGCAGTCTCATCCTGAACCTGAGCACGTCCGGTCGGTACAGCGAGGCCTCGGACAGGGCAAGAACCTCCCCGCCCGTCACGGGGACGCTCGGTTCCACCGCGGCGTAGAGCCTCCGGTCCATGTGCCTCATGACCGAAACGCACCAAGCGCTCGAGAGCATCCTCCTCTCCGCTAGTTCCCTCAACCGACCGCGCTCGATGGCGTTCCTGCACACCTGGAGCTCCCTCATCAGGACGTGGGAGTTGTGGTCCCTCAGGTTGTCTTTGGTTACTCCTTCCTCGCAGGTCGGGCAGTGGCAGATCTTCCTGCCAGCCTCCTCGTAGGGCATTGACCCCCTCTCCGTGTGGAACCTGCCGTAGCCCGATTCCACGACCACCCTCAGGGAGTCCGCGAGGTCCACCCCGCAGTAGATGAGCACGCTCAGGTTCGCGGGCGTGGCGATGCCCGGGGCGTATGCCAGTCCGTGGGGCGACATGTTGGACCTGACCGCCATCACCCTCTTCGCGAACTCCAGCGGGTGCCTGAGCATCTCCATGGCGTTCCCGAGGACGAAGACCCGCTCGTGGAGCTCCCTGACGCGCTCTGCAAGCTCCCTGCTCCGGTCGCGGACGACGACGAAGTCGTCCCCGTCCCCCGTGACGTTGATCTCGTCCAGGCTCATCGGGTAGCCCAGGTCTGGCGGTATGACGTTCTCCCCTGACAGGTCCGACGGTAGAAAGGCGCTCCCCGCGTCCAGGACGAACGGCTTGTCCGTCTCCGTCTCCTTCGAGAGGAGGAGGACCTCCGAGCTCTCAGGAGGACGCACCCTGTCGCTCTGAAAGAAGAGGACGTTGGGCGTCTCCACGGTCCAGTCCATCAGGTCCCATTTCCCTATGCGGGCCAGCCAGTCTCGTCTCAGCGTTTCGAGCAATCGGTCTGTGCAAGAGATGGCGGAGATAAAAACCTATCTCGAGCCCATCAGCTCTTCGACCTTCTCCTGGATGACGCGCTTCTGGACCCCGCCCGTTATCCTGTCCTCGTACTCGCCGTTGCTGAAGAACAGTATGGTCGGCAGGGACATTATCCCGAGCTTCCTGGCGGTATCCAGGTTCGCGTCCGTGTTCATCTTCGCGAAGAGTATCCTGCCCTCGTATTCCTTCGCGAGCTCCTTGATCGCAGGCTCCAGAGCGAGGCAGGGACCGCACCAGGGCGCCCAGCAGTCGATGACCACGTTGTCGTTCGTCGATACGACGCTGTCGAAGTTGCCGTCGTTCAGCTCCATGAGCTCGGATGGTGAATCAGAACTTCCCATGAGATCTCCTTCAGAACCAGTGATGGCGCAATGCTCCGTCAGTATAAATCGTTTGTCGCGGGATGCGGTTCGGAGGGACGCGCGAGAACCGCCCGAAGCTCTTCGCCCTCAAACGGGTTTCGTGCCCTCGACTATCACGCTGATCACGGAGCGGATGGCTTCCTCCGCCTCTTCCCGGGACAGGTCGAAGCTGCTCATCATGGCGCTCACCGTCGGGTCGTTCGACAGGACCTCCATGGAACAGCTGGACTCCGTCCTGATGCTCACGTCCTGGAAGCCGGCCCGCTCAATCAGTCCGATGTAATCCTCTCTGAGGACCGCCCCGGAAAGGCAGCCGACGTACGCTCCCATGTCGGCCTTGACCGCCTCCGGCAGCTCCTTCAGCAGGACGATGTCGGAGACGAACATTCTGCCCCCTGGTGTCAGGACCCTGAAGGCCTCCCTGAAGACCTTCCCCTTGTCCGGTGAGAGATTGATCACGCAGTTCGAGATTATCACGTCGACCGAGCCGTCATCGACCGGAATGTCCTCGATGTCGCCGAGCCGGAACTCCACGTTCTCGAAACCGCCCCTCTTGGCGTTCTCTCTGGCCTTCTCGACCATCTCTGCGGTCATGTCAACGCCGATGACCCTCCCCTTCTCGCCGACCCTCCCGGCCGCGAGGAAGCAGTCGATGCCCCCGCCCGAGCCGAGGTCGAGGACGGTCTCGCCCTCCCTGAGAGTGGAAAGGGCGACCGGGTTCCCGCATCCGAGACCCATGTCCGCGTCCTCGGGAATGGCCTTCAGCTCCTCGTCCGTGTAGCCAACGCCCTTGCTGACCTGGGACCCCCTCGGAGTTCCACAAGCATCGACCGTGGGTCCGCAGCATGAACAGCTCTTCTTTGCGATCTTCGCATAGCCTTCCTTCACTGCCTTCTTGACCTCATCGTCCTTCATTCCTTCACCTCTGTTACTCCTCCAGTACATCCTTCATGATGGGCCCGAGATGACCCTTGACCATCTCTGCCAGCCCCTCGACCTTGATCAGTGTGATGCAGCAGATCTCATCACCCCTTTCCCAGATGACGACTGCCAACTTGTCTCCAGCGCCGATCCCAGCCCTGTCCCTGATGTCCTTGGGGAGCACCATCTGCCCCCTCTCATCGATGCTCACCACCGACTCCACCTTGCAGCAGGCGGTCTCCTTGTCCGAGGATCCGCAGCACGAACCGTTCTCGCTTTCCGTTCCCATGTTCCTCGCCTCGATATGATACGTCTCTCAGAGTACTTATGCTTTTCTGAATAATCAGAATGTTCTGATGTTTGGGTCTGCTGCAGGTGGTCCGTTCGTTGCTGCAACCCCAATGTAATGATTTATATAGAAGAACAAACATAGGGACTCTGAAGGAGGTTCAGCATGTTTGCAGGACAACCAATAATACTCCTAAAGGAAGGTACTGAAAGAACAAGAGGAAAGAGCGCCCAGTCTAACAGCATCGCCGCGGCAAAGGCGGTCGCCGAAGCCGTGCGGTCCACGCTTGGACCAAGAGGAATGGACAAGATGCTTGTTGACAGCATGGGTGATGTCGTAATCACAAACGACGGTGCAACGATTCTGAAAGAGATAGACATCGAACATCCAGCCGCCAAGATGGTGGTCGAGGTCGCGAAGACGCAGGACGATGAGGCCGGCGACGGGACCACGAGCGCTGTCGTTCTCGCTGGTGAGCTCCTCAAGAAATCCGAGGATCTGATCGAGCAGAATGTTCATCCCACGATCGTGGTGAACGGCTTCAGGATGGCCGCCGAGAAGGCGATGAAGGTCCTGGACAAGATGGCTGTGAACGTCAGGAGAGGCGACAAGAAGAAGCTGTTGAGTATCGCCACGACCTCCATAGGCGGCCGCAGCATGGGTGCCATTCGTGAGCACCTGGCAACGATGGCCGTGGACGCCGTTTCGAAGATCGTCGAGGAGAGGGACGGCAGGTTCATCGCGGACACGGACAACATCAAGGTCGAGAAGAAGCACGGGGCTTCCGTTCTCGAATCGGAGCTCATCGATGGCATGATCATCGACAAGGAGAGGGTCCATCCGCGGATGCCCAAGTGGGTGAAGAACGCGAAGATCGCTCTCATCAACTCCGCTCTCGAGATCAAGAAGACCGAGGTGGATGCGAAGATCCAGATCACCGACCCGTCCCAGATGGAGAGGTTCCTCCAGGAAGAGGAGAAGACCCTGAAGAGAATGGTCGACAAGCTGAAGAAGAGCGGGGCCAACGCAGTATTCTGCCAGAAGGGCATCGACGACCTCGTCCAGCACTACCTGGCGAAGGATGGCCTCTACGCGCTCAGAAGGATCAAGAAGAGCGACATGGACAAGCTCTCGAAGGCGACGGGTGGCAAGATAGTCACCAATCTCGACGATCTCGGTCGGCAGGAGCTCGGAAAGGCCGCTCTGATCGAGGAGAAGAAGATTGGCGACGATGACATGACGTTCGTCACTGGCTGCAAGGACAGCAAGGCCGTGTCCATCATCGTACGCGGCGGGACGGAGCACGTGGTCGATGAGGTCGAGCGGGCTCTGCACGACGCCATCAGGGTCGTCGGTGTCGCGATCGAGGACGGCAAGGCCATACCGGGCGGAGGAGCCACCGAGATCGAGGTGTCGCTCAGGCTCAAGGACTACGCTTCCACCGTTGGCGGAAGAGAACAGCTCGCGATCGAGGCGTTCGCGGACGCTCTGGAGATCATTCCGTGGACGCTGGGCGAGAACGCCGGGTTGGATTCTATAGACCTGCTCATCGAGCTTAGATCGAAGCACGAGGGCAAGAAGGCCAACAAGAACGCGGGCGTGGACGTCTACAGCGGCAAGGTCAAGGACATGATCAAGCTGAACGTCATAGAGCCCATCCGCGTGAAGACCCAGGCGGTCAAGTCGGCCACTGACGTCGCAGCCATGATCTTGAGGATAGACGATATCATCGCCTCGAAGCAGATGGAGGGCCCCCCGCCAGGAGCAGGTGGCCCCGGAGGAATGGGCGGCATGCCCCCAGGAATGATGTAATCATTCCACAACAACGGCCCCGTACCTGCCCTTCGATATCTCGAGTCCGAAGTCGGTCATTCTGGCGTAGCCATTGATCACTCTGAGGTTTCCTCCGGTCTTCAGCGCCCCATTCGAGACCAGCTCAGTGTCCTCATCCCATAGAACGAGCCTGCACTCCCCGCTCCCGTCCGAGATCGTGACGTTCGCCACCCGCCCAAGGCGCTCCTTCTTGCGGAACTCCCTGACGGGACTGACTCTGAGGACCTCACCACGCACGCGGACAGTCTGATCGGGCTGGATGTCCGAGATGCTGTCGTACGTCACCTCGTACCTCCCCAGCTCCTCCAATACAAGGAGCGCGGCGACATCTTCCGTAAGGAGGCCGCCGAACTTGCTCACCGTGTCCGACATTCTCTCGCGGAACTCGTCGTAGGTGACGAGGTCCCTGACATCCTCGAAGGAATCCCTCACGCTTCTCATCCGGTTCGATAGCGCTGTCTAGGAATATAACATGAACGCTGGATTTGTCCCGGTCGCAACGCTCAGTTCACAATCGTCCAGACAACATCCTCGGGGACCTCGATCCAATATCCGCGGCCCGCCAGAAGAACGTCCGAATCGATCATCCGCTTCAAGCAGAAGGGCAGCGCCAACGGGTCCGGTTCCTCGACGTTCGAGGCGTTGACGTCGACCTTCAGGTCAGCGACAGTGTACGCGGATGCGAAGGACGGGAATCCGACGAGGTTCCAGCCCGCTCGAAGCGTGATGGTAGTCGTCTCCGGCACGAGGCCCGCCACGACGAAGTCGCTGGCCGAGGTCACGTTGACCCAGAATGCCATCGTCCTGTTCACTGTCCAGAGATCGCCTTTGTACGTCTTGAATGGCATGTAGGACTTCCACGGGTCGCTCGCGTCCGAGGAATCGTAGTAGTAGGCCATGTCGAACTGGACCGTCTGGAGGGCGAGGGCGATGTCGTTGCTCGACAGGACCAACGGAACGGATATCAGCTGGGCAGCGGCCGTGAGTGGCTGCGTGAACTTGGACGCCTTGTTGGGCGCAGGCTCCGTCAGAGCACCGTTGTCCGCTTCGACGTAGTAGAAGTAGTTGTCAGCATCGCCTACGCCACAACCGACGCATGTCCAGCTGTACGTCGGCGAGTCCGTCGCGGGCACGCTCGTGACGTAGATGTACGGTCCCGCGAAGCTTGTTCCCTGGTAAACGTCGTACTCGATGACGTCGTCTTTTCCGAGGCCGTCGTCCCCTGACCGGTCCCATCGTATCTCTACGTCGGGCAGTCCGGGACTGACGAGATCCGCTCCCGTCATCATCGGCGCCAGCGGCTTCACGGCCAGGATCTCGATGTTCACGCACTCCGTTGAGGTCGTGTTCTCATTCGGCACGATATCCGACGCGTATATGCAGAGCGTGTGGTTCGCCATCGTCCATCCGGTCGTGTCGATGTTGAGCGTCACGTCCTCGACGGAGGAGTCGAAGGATCCGTCCACCGCGTCAAGCGGAATGCCTGGCCAGTTCTGGGCGCCAAGAGTATAGTTCGCGCCGGCTATCACCGAATCTCCGGTGGTCAGATCGGTAACCGTTGCAGTGAGAGCGACCAGATCGCCTTCATTGACGCCGACCCAAGTGTTCCCGTCCACGCGCGCGTTGAGGATCATCGGCGGCCAGATGTCAGGAATCGTGATGTTAATGCTCACGTGCTCCACGGACGTGACGTTCCCGTTGCTGGCAGCGTCCGTCGCGTAGATATACAGGTCGTGAATGCCCATGGTCCAGCCGCTCGTGTCGACTGAGGCTTCAACGTCCTCCTTTGGCGAGTTGAACGAACCGTCGCCGGGATTCATGGCCACGCTGCTTGCCCAGTTCGCAAGCCCCTCGGTGTAGTTCGCCGAGGCGATGTTGCTGTTGCCCGTCGAGACATCGCTCGCGGTGGCCGTCAGTGTGAAAATAGTTCCCTGCGAGATCGTGATGGAAGGCATCCCGTTCGCGAGCGCGGTCGAGATCTCTGGCGGGATATCGTCTTGGATAATCAGGAAAGCGAACGGCGCTGTGTTGTTGAAGTTGCCCTTCACGTCCCACGCATAGACGTAGTAGGCGTATGTGCCCACAATCGAAGGTGCGGAGAAGGAGGACTCAACATCCTCCAAATGCGAGTCGTAACTGCCGTCAGCCGGGTTCATGAAAGTACCAGGCCAACTGGCGGGTGTGGGTGTTGTGTAGTTCGCGCCCGCGATGTTCGAGCCGCCTGTGCCGCTGTCATCTACCGTCGCTGTCAGCGTGCAGATGACTGGAAGGGTCGACAGGGGTACAATCTTGGCGGGCTGACCATCAACGCGGACGGTCGTGACCTCCGGTGCCGCCGTCTCCGGGACGACCTCTAGCTGCGCGCACAGTCCCGTCGTGTTCTCGTTCAGGCCATCATCCACAGCGTAGACGCACAGATTGTGGAATCCCGGGACAAGAGCGGATGTGTCCACGATCGCATCGACATCTTCCATGGATGTGTCAAAGGACCCGTCTATCGGGTTCATGACCGAACCTGGCCACGCTTGAACGCCGACGGTGTAGTTGGCTGCAAGGATTAGGGAATCACCGGTGCTGCTGTCGTCCACTGTCGCAGCCAGAGTCACAGACGGTGTACCCTCAGCGATGGTAGCGCTGGGCTGACCGTCGATGAGCACGTTCGATATCTCTGGCGGGATGTCATCCGATATGGTCAAAGAGGCGGAAGGTCCCGTGTTGTTGTAGTTGGGGACTATGTCCCATGCGTGGACGTAGTAGTCATAGGTTCCCACACCAAGTGTCGGAATGTCGATATAGGCGGTCTCGGTCGGGGTATCGAACGATCCGTCCAGCGGTGACATGGCTGTTCCTGGCCAAGCCGCTGGAGCCGTCGTGTAGTTGGCACCACCTATGTCGTTGTTTCCCGTGGGGGTATCATCGATGCTCGCAGATAGCCGCACCGTTGGAGGCTTCGTCGAGATGTAATAAGTCTGGCTGGGTGCCCCGTCTATCCAGACATTGAATACTCCGGGCGGCTCAGTATCCGGACCGATGATGGTGATTGTCGCGTGCGCCAATGAGTCCGTGTTGTAGTTTGGCACGTCATCCCAGCCGTAGACGTAGATGTCGTAGTCTCCAGGCAACCAGCCCGTCGTGTCGACGGTGGCATCCACGTTCTCCGTGACCTCGTCGAACGCTCCGTCCGTGGCAGACATTGCCATTCCCGGCCAGACCTGTTGACCAATCGTGTAGTTCGCCCCACCAAGGTTGGATCCACCAGTGAAGAAGTCCGACACCTGCGCTGTCAAAGCGACCGACGTTCCCTCTGCTACTATGATAGAGGTCAGACCATCAACAAGGACACTCTGGATCGTTGGTGGCGTGGTATCACCAGGAGTCCCGATTGTGAAGTCGGCGTCGCTCATGACGCAGTTGCTTTGGCCCTGGGAGTCGATGGCACACACCCTCACTCTGGCCTTGTCTGTCTGCGCGACCGGGACGTTCCAGAGATGAACGCCATCGTTGGGCTCCCCACTCACGATCGTCATCCACACCGGGGAACCAGAGTCCAGGGTGTATTGAACTTCAATGCCGTCCTGCCGTATGTCAACATCCTTGGCGTCCCACCAGATCTCGTAGAGTCCACCCGGTGTCAGGACTTCTCCGCCGTCAGGCCGGACCACATCCACCCTCGGCGCCGCTACGCCGTCCAGGTAATTGCGCACGTTCCCCATCAGCACCTCGCCGTTCGGGTCGTAGTTGAAATCCCCGAAGTACGAACCGATGCCTTCGAAGTAGTTGAAGGCCATGTAGAAGACGCCCGAGTTGAGGTCATGGTTCATTCTGACCGCGGCAGTAGTACCCACTCCTGTGTACCTGAAGACCTCGAACGCTCCTGGACCGCTTGTGATCACGTCCGGGTCAAAGCCAGAGATTTGCAGACCCATCATACCATTTGATATAGGATCGGCAGGGATGCCGTCGACCGTTGCCGCACCGGCATTGTCACCGCTGTAGTCTGCGTGAAGACTACCCTGAAGCCATCCTAAGTTCCCCGTTGAGAATGCCTGGTACGCAATCTCTTCCCCGACGACGTAGATTGCCTGATCCGCCGACAGGCCACTGTCAATCGCGGTCATCTGCGGGGGGTCAAACGTGCTACCGCTCGTCCCTGTGAACCACAGCTGAACGGCATAGTCCTGGATTGCGCCATAGGTCGGCGGGTTCCTCATGTTCGTCATTTCGGTCTCGAAGGCTTCCATAGTGTCCCAGTTCTTGTGTCCGAGACCTGCTTTCGTCAGGAACTCGTCATAGCGGTCGAATCCGTCATCGTATGGGTCGTTCAGGTCCTTGTTTATCAACACGATCGGGCTCTGGACGAATTCCATGGATGCGGCCTGCATGACCTCTGCGTTGTAGCGGTTCGGGTCAGTGATCCAGGGGGTCTTGCTGTCCGTCTGGACGAAAACAGCGACTCCGAGCTCTCTTCGATCTGTCGACGGGTACCAGAACGGGTTGATGGTGAATATCGTCTCAGTCTCAAAGGTATCACCCATGCTGAAGGCAGGCGGCAGAGCCGTCTGTGACCCATCCCTGACAACATGGTTGAACACTCTGTGGAGGATGCCGTTGTTCTCGTTGGTGTTTCCATCTCTGTGGTATATGTTGTTCTGGTAGAGCACGAATCGCACCCACAGATTGCCGACGGTTATCGGGTCGGTGGCCTCGATGGTCGCCTTGACGTTGACGGTGTTCGCGGTTATGTTCCCAGTGAGAGATATGGTCATGTTGCTCATGGCGTTCCCCTGCCTCTCCTGGTTGTACAGAGCCTTGTCCTCGTCATACTTCCCGTACTTCATGGCCGATCCGGACTCCCAAAGGCGGTTGTCATTGTACGGACCGCCCCCGTCGAAGCCTACGGCGGGAAATGCCAGACCGGGATTCCTGTAGTATGAGCTCCTCTGCTGGGAGTACGCACTCGTTAACTCATCTGAACCAGAAGCGTGATACTCCAAGATCACCAGATTATCATGTCCCAGCTCGTTGTACAGCCTATCGAGAGAGTGCTTCTGACCTGGGCACCAAACGCACCAGTCCGCAGTATTCACGTCCACGAGCACGGCCCTCTGGCTCGAACCGCCACGGCACCTTGCCGCCGGTGTCGGCCCCGGGGAATCATCCGATTCCACGTGAACGAGAAGCACGCTGCTCAAAAGCAAGAAACACAATAACGAGGCCCAAACTAGCGTTAATCTCTTCATGCCCTGCCTCCTCCTAGCGGGGCATATTCGTCTATGCGTATATCAATATTACCCAGTTATAGCCTTGGCGTGCACAATCCCGCAGAAAAGCCAGCCACGCTGGGCGGTTCACTTCAGCCTGATTGTCTCGAGGTTCATGGGCGCTCTCGTTTCCATCCCGAACTTCTTGTACAGGCTGCTCGCGAGGTCGGAGCACTTGTACTCCTCACCGTGGCCGATGATCACCCGCTCGGGCCGCGGCTCGAGCGTTCCCACGTAGTTGAGGAGCTGAAGCCTGTCCGAGTGCCCGCTGAAGCCGTCGACGACCTCCACGTCCATCTTGATCTTCAGAGTCAGGACATTGCCCCTGTCGTTCAGGGTTATCTCCTTCCACTCCTTCTGGATCTTGCGGCCGATCGTGCCCTCCGCCTGATAGCCCACGAACATGAGCGCGTTCTTTGGGTTGTCGGCCCATGCCTTGAAGTACTCGATCACAGGCCCTCCGTTCATCATGCCTGAAGTCGCCAGAATGATGCACGGGTCCGTGTCGTTGATGATCCTCTCCCTCATCTCCTGGCTGTCCACGCGGTTGAAGACCTCCGCAAGGAACGGGTTCTGCCCGGTCTGGAATATCTGGGTCCTCAGCGAGCTGTTGAGGTACTCCGGATAGGCCGTGTGAATGGCCGTCGCCTCCCAGATCATCCCGTCCAGATATATCGGGACGGTGGGGATGCGCTTCATCCTCATCAGCCCTTCCAGGACCAGCATGACCTCCTGCGATCGTCCTACAGCGAAGACGGGGACGAGCATCTTGCCGCCCCTGTTGAGGATCCTCGCCGCTATGCCCTTCACCTGGCCCGAGGCCTCCCTCCTGCTCGGCTGCAGGTCGTGATAGCCTCCGTAAGTGGATTCTATGACGAGCGTCTCGAGCCTCGGGAACCTGTTCGTGGCAGCGTTGAACAGCCACGATTTCTCGAACTTGATGTCCCCGCTGAGCGCGACGTTGTACAATCCGTCCCCGATGTGGAAGTGGGCGATCGATGAGCCGAGTATGTGACCGGCGTTCTGGAGCGTCAGCCGCACGTCGGGCGAGATGTCAGTGGTCTCGCCGTACTTCAGCGGGATGCAGTGCTTGACCGTGTCCCTTATGTGGCTGGAGTCGTACGGGGACTTCTTCGCCTCCCCGAAGGCGACCTTGACGTAGTCGATCTGGAGAAGCGACATGAGATCGCGCGTGGGGGGCGTGCAGTAGACGGGCCCGTCGTATCCGTACTTGAACAGGACGGGAACGAGCCCGGAGTGATCGAGATGAGCGTGGGTCACGACAACGCCGTCGAGCGCTTCCAGGGGCATGACCTCAGGAGCCTGGAGATACGGGCTTCCGTTGTTATCGGACGAGACGTCGACGCCGCAGTCTATCATTATCTTGCTTCCCCTTGTCATCAGCAGCGAGCATGACCTTCCCACCTGCCTGAACCCGCCAAGGGTCGTCAACCTCACCCAGTTCTCTCCTTCCGCGGTGTCGCGGGCGAGTCTTCTCCCCACCCGCTTCAGGAACGCCTCCCTGTCGTCGCGGTACTTCCTGAGGAAGCTCCTGATATCCGCGACAGTCTTCGACGGTATCGGCGGGGTCCTCACCACCCTGGGCGCCCAGCCGATGCTCTTCTTGATCTCGTTCAAAATGGTCCCGCGCTTCCCGATCACCAGACCGGGAGAAAGGGCCTCTATCGTGACCTCGCCGTTCTCGTGCTCGAAATAGATGTCGGTGATCTTGGCGTCCTCAGGGATTATCTCCCTTATGCTCTTCTCCGCTTCCTCGGTCGGGGAGAGGAGCGAGGGGTCGGGCCTTATGGCCACTCTTCGTCTCATTCCCTGCGCCAGTTGCCTGACGATGTCGTTGTTCTCCGCGAACTCCTCCATGCTCTTGGTGTATATGACCACGACTGGACCTTCGAGTTCAATCTCCGTTATCTCCACATCTTTGGGGACGACCTTTCGGACTACCTTCTCAGCGTCCCGAAGAATACTTTCCACGCTCATTTGGTTTCACTTGAATACGTATAGAGAAGAGCTAGCTCAGTTTCATCGCTGACTTCCTCTTCTCGACCTCCTTGTCATCGAGGTGAACGTAACCCTTCTTCGTTATGGAAACGATGTCAATCCCGTCACCCGAGACCGCATCCCTCTTCATGGCGGCCGTCAGGGCCCTTATCGCGAGGTCTATGCCGTTGTCCAGGCTCACGTCGTCCTTGTAGTGGTCCTCCAACACTCCGTACACGTAGGGAGATCCTGAGCCTGTCGTCACGTACTTGTCGGGTATGCTCCCTCCTGCCATGTCCAGGGAGTACACGTGATTACCATCATCGTCCACGCCGCCGATGACGAGCTGCACCCAATAGGGGAAGTACCTCCTTCCCGCCAGGATGTTCGAGAGAAGCGTAGCGCACGACTTCACTGGCATGGGAGCGTTCCGCTTGAGCTTGAAGAGCTCGACCTCTGCGGTGATATACCTCGCCAGCAGTTGGATGTCTCCCACCAGACCGGCGGTCGTCAAGCCCAGATTGTCATCCAGCTTGAACACCTTCTTCGTCGCCTTGTGAGCGATTAGCGTCCCCATGGTTGCCCTTCGCTCAGCCGCCAAGACCACACCTTCCTTGCAGACCATACCTAGTGTGGTTGTCCCTGTCTTAACCTCATTTGCCATCTGCGTCATATCATACCCTCGAAAACTGGGAAAACTGACGCCTGAGCTATTGTTGTCCTGCTATATAACTATTTTGAGACTATTCGTGTTCAGGCCATGAGATTCGGCGCTGGTCAGGGTCCTTGGTTGCTGTAATCACTCATGACATGTTCAAGGCTACATTTTTATAGTCGGTTGTCAATTTTCGTCGAAAGGTTATGGGATGGGATATGTTATGAGAGGTCTAAAGATGAGAAGAAATGGAAGTATGTTTACGGTCGTGTTGATGGCCGTCCTCCTGCTCGGGAGCACACTGATTATGGTGTCGCCTCAGAGCAGAGCCGAGACAAACCCGCCAGAGGAGACCTACGAGGCACCGCCGGAAGAGCCAGAGGAGTAAGGCGCGGGAAAGCAGCCCCGCCTTCCTCGTCTTCTGGGGAGGGCAGATCGATGTCAGGCAAAGGTAGCAAGGTCAGCAAAGAGACCGCGGAGGAGATGATCCTGGACATCCTCAAGGAGGAAGGTCCCATGACCACGATCCAGGTCGAGGAGGTCTTCAGGTCGCAGAACGCCGAGTGCCCGGACTCGGCCGCCCTTTTCCTCAACAAGATGAGGCTGAGCGGCAAGATAAACGGAGAGTTGTCCATCGAGCACAAGGGTTGGCTTTGGTGGATGGACTAAGGTACGGCCCACGAATGCGTGTCCAAGTTGTCGTCGGTCGCCCGCCAGAATACCGACAGATCGTAGATGTGTCCGCTTGAGACGCTTATGACGAACACGTCCCCGACGGTCAGCAGCCCGTCCGAGTCCATGTCCAGGAACGTGATGTTCCCCGCTGACGTACCGTCCGATAGTGGGTCCATTCTGTCCGTCTCGTTCGAATCGGTCTTCAGGAAGGCCCCGAAGAGGCCTATGTCCAAGGCCTCGGAGACGAAGTCCACGGTGATGTTGCACGTGACGTTGTCGTAGAAAGAGCCCAAGACGGACACTCCTGGAACCGACGACGTGGGGGCTCCCGTTGCTGGATCGGACTTCGGACCCTCGTTGCCCTGGAAATCCAGAGCGCTCACTTCGAACTCGTACAGCTGGCCGTCCACTAGCCCAGTATCCTGGAACGCTGTCCCTGTAGGCTCGTCGGTGAGCCTCGAACCGTCCCGATAGACATAGTACTTCGCAACGCCAACATTGTCAGTGGCTGGGTCCCAAGTGAGGTTGAGCTTCCCGTCCCTCGCGTCCGTGACAACGAGGGCCATGACCTTGGACGGGGGCTCGGAATCATACTCCGTGGACATGCCGCTCACCTGCACCGACCTCTGCCCCTCGTTTCCCGAGGTGTCAACTGCGGCGACCTCGTAGGCGTAGATCTGATTGTTCGTGAGGTCAGTGTCCTGGAAGAATGTTGTCAGCGGCTCATCGATGAGAGCGACGCCATCCCTGTGAATCGTGTAGTGATCGACCGCGACATTGTCGAAAGCCTCGTCCCATGTCAGATTGAGCTTTCCGTCGAATGCATTCTCCACCACCAGCCCCTCGACGCGGCTGGGCGGGACGTTGTCAGAGGGTGTGGGCATGCCCGAGACCGTGCCAGAGAAGTCACCCACGTTGTCCGAGCTGTCCACCGCCCGTACTTGGTAGAAATATAGGGTGCCATCAATGAGGGCAGTGTCAACATAGAACGGGTACGACGGCTCGCTCGGGAGCAGATTGCCGTCCCGGTATATCTGATAGACAACAACCTTTCTGTTGTCTGTCGCCTCGTCCCAGAAGAGGAAGAGCCTGCCGTCACGCAGGTCGTATATCTCAAGCCCCTCCACCTT
Source organism: Candidatus Thermoplasmatota archaeon (assembly GCA_022848865.1). Taxonomy (NCBI): domain Archaea; kingdom Methanobacteriati; phylum Thermoplasmatota; species Thermoplasmatota archaeon. The sequence goes on from JAJISE010000011.1 coordinate 32,260, forward strand.
GCTCGGGGGCGTGCGGTCCTCCGGAAGCTCCATCTGAAGGACGTAGAGTATCGACGCCACGACAACCGTCGCTGTGACGACGATCACGATGATGGCCAGGTTGCGGTTCCGATTGCTTCCGATCTCCATTGTCATCCGTTTGATGAATCCTTGGCTTTAAAACCTTTCGGCAGGTCCGCGGAGTCCATCCTGCCCGCTCATCCCAGAGGCGTGGAATCCTTCCACACAAAACATAAAATACTGAGATTCGCATACAGGGGACAGATGGGATTGCCATGTTGGAGGAAATTTCTGAGATTATAGGGCTGCAGGTTTACACTCACGAAGGGGTCTTCCTCGGTAACGTGAACAACCTGATAGTGAACGTCGAGAAGTCCACGGTCGAGAGACTGTTCATCGGAGAACCCAACCCGTTGCTCGTCGAAGGTGCGAGATCGGTGGCCGTTCCCTATCGATGGATACAGAGCGTGGGCGACGTCATAATACTGAAGTACTTCCCCAAGCGCGTGAGCATCAAGAAGGGGAAGTAGCCCAGGAAATGTTTTAAGTCCTCTAGCCATATTCGGACGCATGGGGCATGCTGAGTCCTCACGGGCGGGGGTTCGTTTTGCAGGGAATCATGTATTCCGAGGATGAGGGAGTTTGGATGAGGTCCCGCTTCGAGATCCTGGAGATCGAGGTTCTGCACAGCCACGAGGAGATAAAGCCCGACATCCTCGACTGCCTCGCGGACCAGATCGCCAAGGACGGCGCCCTCTTCAAGCCCATAGTCGTGGACGAGAAGACCTACGTCATTCTGGACGGCCATCACAGGTTCGAGGCCCTCAAGCGGCTCGGATGCAAGAGGATACCCGTATTTCTCGTCGACTACATGGACACTGCAATCGAGGTCGTGACCTGGCCCGGGGCAGTTGTCAATGAGATATCGAAGGACGAGATCATCGCCATGGGCCTGAGCGACAACGTGTACCCGCCAAAGACGTCCAGGCACATCATCAGGGTGATTCTCGAGGACAGGCCGGTGGAGCTCCCGAAACTCCGCTAGTCCTCCGGCTCCTCTTCGGTTTTCGGAGGAGACTCGACGAACCAGATCGAGAACAGCATTATGACGCATGTCACGAAGGCCGCATACCACCCGATCTGTGGTCCCCATGTCGTTTGGACGCTTCGTGCGAATGTCTCATTCAGGTCAGTGCCCGCGAACGTGTGAATGTCCGGAAGGACTGTTTCCAGAGTCTGTTCCAGGTTTTCGCCGGAGTCCCCGACCGCGGAGGGGAGGTTCACGTTCATATAGGCTGCAGATCCCAGGACGAGGAGCGCCACAGCGAACGCAAGTCCCAGGGCGATCAGTCTGTAGGCCTTCTTCCGCTCCGACAGACGGTTCAGAACCAAGAAGAGCACGATGAAGACAATCCCCAGCGTCACCATCGAGGCCATGATCACGGAATGGAAACCGAGGGCGGAGTCTTCGACTTCCCAGTAGGATGCGTCCCAACTCCTCTCGTGGGGCTCACCGAGGGTCGTGTCCTTGTGGTATGTGGAGACCCATAGAAGCTTGAAGTCGTGCGTGCTGTTGACATAGATGACAGGGTTCACCGTGGGGGACCTCTCCTCGCGCTCGATGGTCCACCATGGGAGGAAGAAGCTCGACACGAGCAGTACCAGACAGACGATGGCGAGGACCGTTCCGATGTGGGACTTGCCTACGTTCATTGTGCTCACCTGTTATTCCTCTACCGCTATTTCACCGTATTGTTCTTCCGCAGGCCGGGCACGCCCCCTGTCCTTCTGGAATCTCCGATCCGCACCTTCTGCACACCCTTTCGCCGGAGGATGGAGTCCGCTCAGCTGCTGCCTCTCGGGACCTCTTTCTCAGCAGGAGGGCGACGATCAGTCCGACGATCAGGAGAAGCGCAAGCGCGATGAGCAGACCAGCGGTCCAGTCGCCCGATCCGTCCTGGCCCTCCCCGTAGGAAACGAGGCTCCACACTCCTATAAGCTCGTCCTCGCTGTCATATATGTCGACCTCGACGCTGTTGTTGACCTCGTTCGAATAGAACTCGCGCCTGTAGCCCTCGGAGTAGCCGAAGAGGTACATCCCGGGGGAGGAGACGTTCAGCTCGTACGCCTGAAACCTGCCCGCCTCGACATCCACTTGCTGGAGCCCTTCGCATTCGTAGGCAGAGCTGTACGCGAATGGCACCGTCGCCTCGTCCTCCTCAACCACGTCGCCGTTCACCTTTGCCACGTAGTGGACATGGCTCTGACCCTGTCCCGTGGTCATCCCAGTGTCCCCGGCGTCGAAGGGGAAATGCCAAGTGTCGCTCTCTATGTCCAAAGAGGTCTCCACCTCGACGGCCATCTCGAAGAGCACTGAGAACTTGGAGAACCTCGACGTTATCTCCTGCGACGACTTGACGTACTCGAAGGACTCGTTGTCGAGGAAGAGGGACCCCTTCAAGTACGCTGGCGCGGTCATCGTGAGAGGGCCCAGATCCTGGATAGTGTACGTGAACGTCACCTCGAAATCCCCTCCCAGGGCGATGATCCATGCATCGTACGTCCTGCCGAGAACCTCGACCATCCGTCTGGACTCGACGGCCATCCTGATCGTCCCCTCGACGGACACGTCTTCGAACCCTCCCTCCACCTGGCCGATGAGATTATCCAGCGACATGTGAACGGAATACTCCCACTCGTTGCCCACCGAGAGGGCAGGCTCCTCGGCCTCGGCGGTCACACTCACCGCTGTCCCAAGGTAGAGGATAATGACCAGAAGAACCGATAGGCGGGACCTAAGTGGCATCTCTTTCTCGACCCAGTGTTTGGATTGATGCGGGGATATAAGTATGTTGTCTCACAGGTCGTCCAGGTCCATCCCGCACTTCTCGCTGAGCTCGTCGTGGAGGCGCCTTATCCTCTTCGCGGCGGTCGGGAGACCCCGCTCCTCCATCCGGTCGATGAGCACATCTATCTTTCCCTCTTCCGCGAGGTTGTCAGCGTGGGCCACGACCTTCTCTTCCAGCGTCTTGGGGACATAGCTCTTGGCGGGGAGGCCGATCTTCTTGGCCTCGTCCTTCGGGATGCCCGCTCCAACGTGCCTCTCCACAATCCCCGCCAGAACCGCCGGGAAACCCTTCTCCCGGAGGATCTGCCCGCCCGCGTGTCCGTGGTCTATATCGTGGGTCCTCCCGCGACCGATGTCATGGAGCAGCCCGCCCAGCTCACACAGGCTCTCGTCCGCACCGCACAGGGAGGCGATCTTCTTCGCCAGCCTGGAGACCCTCTTGCAGTGCTCGACAACCGCACGGTCGCATCCGGCCTCTCGGAGGGCTTCGAGACAATCCCTCCGGGACGGGAGTTCTCCGGCCCTCTCGATTACATTCTTGCCCTTCTTGGATGGGACGATGCTCATCCTCCCCCCGAACTCCCGCTCGAGCGGGTTGCCCTCGAGCAGCCTGTCGAGGAAGACGGCCAGCGCGGCGACCTCCGAATGAGGCTGGTTCCCCACGGAGACGTTGACGTCCGCGATGTCGTAGACCTCGGGAGGGACCTTCTCCCCGCCGATCACAATCATCAGGTCCTTCTTTCCGATCTTCGGCAGCGCGTCCTTCAGCCTCTCTCCGTACATGGTGAGGTGGACGACCGTCCCCCGCCACTCCTTGAGCGTCTTGCGCCAGCTGACGCCCGTGGAGATGTGGAAGTCCCCGCCGAACTTCTCCACGACATTCCTCACGCTCCTCTCTAGTACCGAGTCCTTCGTGGAGACCAGGACGCAGTCCGCGCCGAAGGCCCTCGCGACCAAGGCAACGTGCGTCGTGACTCTGCGGTCTCTGGGAATCCTGTGACCGAGCCGTAGGACGGAGATCATTCTTCCCACATCATAGAATAGAGGAACAGTGCGACGCTGGCGTTGGTCACGATCATGACCACGAATACGGGCATGGCCATCAGTACGTCGCTTTGGTAGACCATCGCGGTTGAAATGGTCAGGAGCACGAGGACGCCGAGGGATATTCCCGCAAGGAAGTGCGCACCCCTCTCCGTCATGGACTTGGGCCTGATTCTCAGATCGTCGAGCATGTAGAAGAGGGCCACGAGGGCGGATACGACAATCGCCGTGATGGACAGCATCATCAGCATCGTGTCCCATGTGAGGATGACGAAGAAGTAGAGGAATATGGCAAGCGACACGAAACCGACCCCGGATATCATGGCGAGCTTGCTCCTGTCGAACTCGTCCGCCATTATGGGGAGGTCGTCGAACTCGTCCTCTGCCGTGGAAGGAACGTTCTCAAAAGGGCTCTCCTCGTAGGACGACTCATCGTCGGTAGGACGATTCTCGAACGGATTCTCGGAATCGCCTTCCATATCAGGTGCTCCTATTTCAGCTTCCTAATCTGGTGACCCTTGTACTCCAGCTTGGCGGATCGTTTTATGAGACCCTTGAGCATCGTCTGCGAGACTCCCAGGTCGTCGGCGATGTCCCCGGAGAACTTCCCCTCTTCGTCCACTTCCTTGAGTATCTTATCCTCGATCTTGCGATACTCGTTCTCCGGCATCACGACTGCCGCTAGAATGTCGCACATCTCGTTCACGGGCGATGAAGCGTTTATGTGAAACGACGTGTAAAAAGCATGGTAGGACTTCTCGGGATCTGGGTCGGACTCGCTCGTCTGCCACTTCGTCTCGACCAAGTTCATCTTCTCGAAGAACTTGAGAGCTTCGAGACCCTCCTCTCCGAACTTCTCCTCGATCTCTCTCGCGGTCCGCCAGTTATCGGACACGTCCTTCAGGACCTCCCTCTTGACCTCTTTGTCGACCGCCATGAGGATGGGGACAAGCTCTGCTGGCTCGTTCACGAATTTGATGCGATTCATTATTCGACCTATGGGTATATTGGTCTCACCGAATAAAAGCTTTTATATCATCCGTCGTGAAAGCGACATCTGCCAGCACCGCATCCGGACAGTCTGGTCGCGAGGATCAGAGCTCTTTGTCCACTCCTTCGACGCCCTTTCTGGCTATGTCCTCGTATATGTCCCGGTGCTTTCTGAACTTCCAGATCCTGGCATCGTCAATCGCCATGATCCTGATGATGTCCTCCACTTCCTTGTCCCACTTCGTCTCGCTTTCCAGGCGGGTCTCCATGTCCCTGACACGGCTGACCAGGAAGGTGATGACCTCCGCCTGGCGGTTGAGTATCTTCTTCACCTCATCCATGTTGGAGTTCTCCGCATCCTTGAGGTCGCGGATTTCGTGGTCTATGCTCTCGAAAATGCGTTCAATCTCTCTCATGAGTGCACCGTGGATAGTAATGGATTGGGGATATATAGACTTAGTCCATTGCCCGCGGGACGCCGCCCCGAGATAGTAAGGTTCAAGTCTTTGGTCGCAATTCCCGTGTCGGTGGTTCCCATGTTTATCAAGGATCTCAAGGCCAACTCTTCGTTCGATACGATCGAGCTCTCAGTCGTCTCCAAGGGAGAGGCGAGGGACTTCACCAGCAGGTACGGATCGAGCGGTAGGGTCTGCGATGTCAAGTGCGAGGACGGGATGGGTGGCGGCGTCTCCCTCACCCTCTGGAATGATGAGATTGACAAGGTCGGTGTTGGTGACAAGATCAGGATATCGAACGGATGGGTAAAGGAATGGCAGGGCGACCTGCAGGTCAGCATCGGAAGGAAGGGCAAGCTCGAGATCGTCTAGATCGACGACACGACGGTCATCACAACGAGCGGGACGACAAGCATCAGGAAGTCATCATCCACGAATCTGACCCTTCTGTGCTCGGCGGCGATGCCAGATGCGGCGCCCGCAGCGGCGATGAGGACGATGCTCAGCGGGGCGAAACTCGAGACGACGGTCAAGGCGACTGCCGCAAGGACGAGATATGAGGCGAAGGGCAGCCACGGGTACAGTCCGCTCTTCCTGCTGCGGAGGAAGCCGCTGAGCGGGTCAATCCACGCCATACCGAGGAGCGCTGGAACGACGAGCGCATAATCGAAGAGGAGGAAGGCCACCGTGAACCCGATCCCCGCCCACAGGTAGGCCGCCACGTTGTCCATCTCATACTCCCTGGTTCCGAACACGCGGATCTGATACGCCAGCCTGAGGAACTCGAAGATGATGAAGACGAACAGGGCGCCCAGCAGAACGAGCCTCTTGTCTACCCCTATCCAAGTGTCATCTGGGATTATGTAGTAGAGCAGGAAGACTGGGAGACAGAGATGAACGAGCCTTCTCACGGCAGACTCCTCGGCCCTAATCCGTGAACTCAGCTCTCTTCCACTTGTCATCTATCCCCTTGTACAGGATGAAGGTCGTCAATATTAATATTGAGCAGACGACGAGGATCCCGAGCGAGGCGAAGAAGAGGCTCCTGTCTATCGTGAAGGAGATGATGACGAGGCAGACGTCTGGCAGCATGGACATCGCGGTGAACTTGAGGAGGATGTTGGCGTCGAAGAGGAAGGTGTTCGTCCGCAGACCAGTGAGATAGGCGGTCATCACGACCATGTATATGGAGACCACGAACATGACCGGTATGGCCAGCCACAGCAGGGACATGTCATCGTTCAGGAAGCTGATCCCCAACAGAAATATCAGGCTTATCCAGGAGGTGAGCATGAGGAACGCCATGATCTTCGTCTTGATGACCTTCGTCGGCGGGACGGGCAGCGTCTCGAAGTACTCCATGATGTCCACATTGTTGAGCCAGCTGTAGAGTATGACACCGAAGAAGCCGACCATGGCCCCATAGAAGACCGTGTTGAATCCGACGGGGATCGCGAGCCCCGTTCTGACGAACCACGCGGTGAAGCTCAGGAAGAGCAGAGGAGTGACGAAGCTGAAGAACATCTTGGTTATGGTCCCGCTCCTCCTCAGGTCGACCAGCTCCTTCGCCAGGAGGTGACGGTACTGCTTCGCGAAGGCGAGCTTCTCGAACATCCGGGGTAGGTCCCTCGTCTCGGTCTTCGGGCTCACCGGGCTGAACCTCGTCGGTATCAGGGCATATGCGGCCGCGACGAAGATGGCGATGAGCGCAACGCCGCCCAGCGCGGAGAGGACCAGCTCGCTCGTCAGCGCGTACGAGTACGGTGGCAGCGAATGCTGCATGGCGAGTCCCGGGAGAAGGAACGTGAGCGGGATGGCGTCGAATCCGACCTGGGCCACGAAGAGCCCAACGATGAGGACCGTGACACCGATGAAGGCGGCGTGGTTCCTGATGTACACGACGGAAGCGAAGAAGCTGAGCGAGATCCCGATGAGGAATGAGACGAGGGCGGCCAGGAAGAGGAGGACGATCGATGTCCATCTGAAGCCGCTGAACGGAACGGAGAACAGCAGTCCGAGCGTCGCGGGAAGCAGGAGCAGGAGCACGTAGAATATCACGTCTCGGAGATACATCCCTAGGAACGTCTTCCTGAACGATATCGGGAGGGTCAGAGGGCTCGCGACCAGGTATTTCCGTCGGCCGTGCTGCCTCTCCACATACTCCCTTCCCATGAATCCGAAGGCCCCCACGCTCAGGCCGTAGAGGAAGACCGACACGTGGAGCAGGAGCATTACCTCGTCGAGGTTGGTGTCCGCGAGGATCCTGTCGGAGGTCAGGGCAACGCCGAAGGAGAACATGCACACGATGAACGGAAAGGCGAGGAACATGCGGGGGTTCGTGTAGTACGTGTGCATCCTGAACTCCTCCCGCAGGAAGAGCCTGGTGAACTCCATCATCGGTTTCCACTCTTCCCGACGAGGCTGATGAAAGCATCCTCGAGGCTTCCGAACTCGCCGACAAGCTGGTCGATGCCCTCTCGGACGACTATGCTTCCCCCGTTGATAATCGCCACGGAACTGCAGATCTTCTCGGCCATCTCCAGAAGGTGCGTGCACATGAAGATGGTCCCTCCCTTCTTCACGTAGCCGGACAGGTAGTCCTTGACCTTCCTCTGGTACAGCGGGTCCAGGTTGATCAGCGGCTCGTCGAGAAAGAGGACCCTGGGCTCGTGCATGAACGCCCCCGCGAGCATGAGCTTCTGCCTGTTCCCCTTCGACAGGTCGCGGCACACTACGCCCTCGTTCTCGGTCAGGTCGAAGAAGTCCATCCACTTCCTTATCTTGCCCTCGCTCGCCTCGATCTTTCTCACCTTGGAGACGAAGTAGAGGAACTCGTAGGCGGTTAGATAGCTCGGGGGGGACTCCACCTCGGGCACGATCCCCATGATGCTCTTGACTCCGATGGGCTCCTTCACCGGGTCCGTGCCGAGCACGCTGGCATGCCCTTCCGACGGCACGAGCTGCCCCGTCAGTATCCTCAGCAGGGTCGTCTTGCCCGCTCCGTTGGGTCCGCACAGGCCGAACAGCTCGCCCTCGTCGACCGTGATGTTGATGTCCTTGAGGGCTGAAAAATCGCCGAACCTCTTCGATATGTTCTCTGTCTGAATGACGGACATGAGACGGCTGGTTCTATGGTCGGCGGTTATTTAGCGTTTCTCATACGGTTATCGATTCTGAACCGGCTCAATGAAAAGGGTTAATCGTCTCCTCTGCATTTCGGCGGCAATGACTCTTCGCATGGTCACCAATTGCGGGGCGGGTTCCACCGATGACGCTCTGGGCCTCGCCGAGAGAGCCGGTGAGGCGGGCATGGCCGTCCTGGAGGGTGGCGGGGACGCCATCGAAGCCGTCGTCGAGGCGATAATCGTGCTGGAGGACGATCCCCGCACTAATGCGGGATTGGGCTCACGGCTCAGGCTCGACGGCTCGTTGCAGATGGACGCGTCCCTGATGGACTCCGACATGAACTGCGGCTGCGTTGCCGGCATCGAGGACGTGAAGAACCCGATCTCCGTCGCGAGAAAGGTGATGGACACCCCGCACATCATGCTGGCGGGCGAGGGTGCGCTCTCCTTCGCGAGGGAGCAGGGGTTCGAGTACTTCGACCCGAAGACCGAGAAGTCCGTCGAGTGGTTGAAGACGATCAAGAAGAAGCTCGAAGAGGGCGACGTTCCCGATTGGGCGGGCAAGTGGAGGGACTATCGCGTCGGCACCGTTGGCGCGGTCGCGGTCGACGGTGAAGGGAAGATGGCGTCGGGGAACTCGACTGGCGGGACTTCCTTCATGCTTCCCGGGCGGGTCGGGGACACGCCCATCATCGGCGCCGGGATATACTGCGGAGGACATGGAGCGGTCTCCGCCACGGGCATAGGGGAGGATATAGTCCGCCAGGTCATGTCGCTCAGGGTCCACGACAAGATGGGCGAGGGCATGTCCGCAAAGGAAGCGTGCGAGTGGGGGATGACGCTCTTCCCGCATGAGATCCCCGTCGGGGTCGTGGCCGTGTCACGGTCCGACTCGGCCGCGGTCAGCAACAGACAGATGGCGTCGTGGATCGGAGAGATATAGCCCCGCAACATTTTAAGCCCTGAAACGCATCAAGGGTGCAGGCCAGGAGGCTTTCGGTGGAGATGACGGAAGAGTTGGAGGAAGGCACCCTCGAATCGAGGATCGAGCTCCTCCAAAGGCACGTGGAGATGCTCAAGACGATCAGGGACAACCAGCCCATCGGCATCATCAAGCTCTCCGAGATGTTCAACTACCCGCGCCACAAGGTCAGGTATTCCCTTCGCATCCTGGAAGAGGAGGGTCTGATCCTGCCCACACCCGACGGGGCCCTCGTCACGGACAAGGTCGCCGAGTATCTAGACCGCGTCAAGAAGAGCCTTGACGAGACGCTGAACATCATTGATGAACTCAGGAAATCCCTCTGACGAAAAGCTATTTTAGTTGTCCACCTTATGGGACGCTCGTTGCCGCCGTAGCTTAGTCTGGTGGAGCTCCCGGCTGTTAATAGCTGCAGCAGAAACCGGAGGGTCACCGGTTCAAATCCGGTCGGCGGCGCTTCTCATATCGTTATCAGGAACGTTGTCGTGACCGCTCCGCCGTCATCGTCACGCAGGCTGACCGTGATGATATAGGTCCCGTGACCACCGAAGGCATGGGTGGCGACGCAGTGCGCCGTGAACGGATACGTCCCGAACCAGAAGCTCGGGTACGTGTCAGGTGCCGCCCCGTCGTTGTAGTACGGAACGGTGCTGACGGAGCCATCTCCCCAGTCCCATTCGAACACGAGGTCATCACTGCCCGGGTCCGTGCCATCCGCCAGGAACGTGACGTTGTGCCCGAGGAACAGGTCCGAGACGTTCCGGACATCCCAGAACCATGTGTCCTCGTGCCTCACGTTGAACGTGTGGTGTATCCTTGACTCCGAGCCGTCCCCGAACTCCGCGATCAACCAGGCGGGAGTCGCTCCCCAGATCTGCCCGTTGACCGGATCGTCGGTGGGAGTGTAGTAGACCTCGGCCCTATACGCTCTGGACAGGTTGACGGAGAAGTTCTCGAACCACGCCATCTGCTCGTTCGGGCTTCCTGGATACCTCACGAGAGTGGCGGTCCATATCTCCGCGTCGTCCTCGAAGAGGTGAATCGTGACATCGTGCCACTTCTCTCCCGCTATTCTCAGACCGAAGGATGCGTTGAAGAAGTACACGGGCTCCGTGGTCATCTGCGGGGCGACATTCTCGATCGTGACATCGACGGCGGTCGTTCCGAGCCCACCATCATCGTCGAGTACGTAGAGGTATACGGGCCCGTCGTAATCGTCGTTGAACGTCCACTGGACGGTCGGGAGCTGTCCCGCGACCTGTGTTTGCCCCTCAACGTCTCTATCATTCGCGGGATCGCCGTCGCCGTCCGAGTCGTGGTCTGGCCTGAAGTCCCACCACCATTCCCAGGTGTCCAGCCAGCCAGGGTCTGCGAAGCTGCCGTCAAACGAGAGTGTCGTGGGCTCGAATCCAGTACCGCTGACACAGGCCGAGACACTCGGTGCGACGTTCAGAATCATGACACTCACTTGGTCGGAATCCGAGTCGAGGAAATCATCCTCGACCATCAATACGACGGAATAGACGCCGTTGTCCCCGTAGGCGTGCTGGACGGCGTCCATCTCATGGTGTGAGGATCCGATCCCCGGAGCGAAGCTCCCAGATGTCGACGAGGCGTCGCCGAAGTCCCAAGTTGCGGTATGGCTATCGAGCCAGCTCGGGTCATCGAAGTAGCCGTCCAAGTTCACGAAGCTGCCCTCGTTCGCGGGATTGGGGGCGACGACGCTGATCACCACCTCGGGCGGCAGGTTGGAGATGCTCGCTTGAGCGGAGACGGCAGTCTCGCCGCCGTCATCGTCCGTCAATGTAACGATGACACCGTAGGCTCCAGCGTGACCATACGAGTGCGTCTGTGCCAAGTCGAGGCTCACCGGGTTCACTTCAGGACTCGGATATGGGTCCGGTGCCAAACCGTCGTTGTAGTGCGTCTCCGCATCGCTCGTCCCGTCTCCCCACGACCACAGGACGGTGATGTCATCGCTTCCTGGATCGGACACGGATATCTCGAACAGTATCTCGGAGCCTTCGTCGCCCGAGAAGAGCGTACCCATCTGTCCATCCGGCAGTACGTTCAGCACGGCTGTCTGAACGGTGTCACTGTCATGGAGTCCCTGCGCATCGGTCACCGTCAGCGTGGCGTTGTAGATGCCGTTGTCGCCGTACGTGTGGTTGACGATCACGCCTGTCGCGTCGGCATCGTTCGTGTAATCACCATCTCCGTCCGAGTCGACTCCATCATCAAGGTCCCATTCATACTGGAGGTCAGGTCCTCCGGGCCTGCTCGTCCAGTTGAGCGTGTTCACGAAGAGTCTGGATTCTTCCTCAGACGGGAGCGTGAAACCCGTGCCGTCGCACCCCATGACAACGTGTCCGATCTCGCTCACGGAGACCCTGCCCTCGCCGTATTCGTGAACAGTCAGGTAGAAGTTGTTGTTCGCGGGCGGAGAGCCGGCAAAGATCGCCACCGCCATGGCAGTCGTGACCTCACCACCCACGGTGTGCGTGTCCTGCACGGGGATTATCTGTCCGGGCACTGCCACTTCGAAGGGAGCGTGCATCACTTCGTGGTCCATGGGAAAGAGGACCGTGTTCCCGCTGCTCCAAGCGGCACCGACATCGTCAACTCCCGCAGGGACCTCAGCAAGGGGACCGTAGTCGAACTTGTACTCCAGGGCGTCGTGCGTCCAGACGATCCCACCGCCGCCTTCGACGAACATCTTGAGCTCGGCTATCCGCTCCACGCCCTCGTCGGGTTGCTCATAGCAGTCGTTTATTCCGAAGACAATCGCGTCGTAGTCGCTCAAGTCTACCGGCGTACCGGTGTTGAACTCGTGCAGGCTGACTTGCGTGATATCGAAGAGGTCCCCTGGATCGACGCTGTCCACGATCTTCTGGACCTCGTCTTGCATGAAGATCGAAACGTGAAGGACCTCGGACACCTCGTTCTCTTCAGCGTCTGGGTCGAACGAGCCCGAGCCATCGAGAGTGACTGTATCTCCCTCGTCCACGGCCTGGTCCTCTCCGGCGTCCGCGACCGGGGGCTGCGGTCCGATGAACGTGTACGGAAGGAAGGCGCCGAAGGTCTGCGGTTCGTCATAGTCCCCGTTTATGACCGTTATGGGCTGGTCGGAGGTCATATGGAGGATCTCTCCGCTCCAGACATCGCTCCCCCACCAGTACCCGAATCCATCGGTGCCCTTCGTCCAAGGCGTTCCGGCGGGCC